>NZ_JAAOQS010000105.1:0-30295 GCF_011603105.1 Rhodococcus sp. A14
CTTCGGGGGCGCGAAGCGCTGGTCATGGCTCTCTCTGTATTCGGGGTACGAGTCACCCATAGTAAAGGACTCTTTACTCTTGCGATCGGCGGGTGCGCAGAATCACGCGGTCGGTGTTACGACCGGATTACCGGATTCGGGCCGCGGTGCGGGTTACGAAACCTGAGCTTGTTCCTCGCGTGACCATTCGGAAATCACCGAACCGTGTACTTGTTTCAGGTCGACGGAGTGCGCAGCGCACTCTCCCCACGCAGAGCGAATGGACATCGAAGTCTACGCCCTGCCCGTCGCCCACAGCATCTCATCAGCGCGTTCAGGCCCTTCGGGCGCCTCCGCCCCCGAACAACCAGGAGTCCCTTGTGACCGACATCGAGAACACCATCGCCGAGAACATCCAGAAGGCACTCGGCGAGATTCCCCACCCGGCACTGCCCAAGGGCACCAACATCTACGGGTCGACGAAGATCTTCCCGGACTACAAGGCCGAGGACGGCGAGTCCTACTTCACGCTGGTGCACGGCATCGCGCACGAATCCTCCGTCAGCTTCGTCGCTGTCCTGCAGGCAACCCGCGCACTGCGCAAGGGTTTCGAGTCGGCAATCTATTTCTACGGCCCCGGCGCCCTCAACTGCCTTGCGACGCGTGGGTTTCCGACCACCGGAGACAACGGTTTCCCGGGCGAGCAGAACATCAACGACGCACTCGCGACATTCATCTCCGAAGGTGGGACCGTCTTCGCGTGCCGCTTCGGCCTCGCGCTGCACGGCGGACGGGAAGAGGACCTGATCGAGGGCGTCGTACCCGCACATCCCCTGGATGTGCAGGACGCCATCATCCACTACTCCCGCAAGGGCGCCATCATCAACTCCACATACATGGTCTGAGGTGTGAACCATGAGCGATCTCTCGACACGAGTTGACGTAGCAGTACGTGGAATTCGATCACTGAACGTCCCGGTCACCCGGACTTCCGGCGCCGGCCCCAGCGACGACGGTCATGTACTGATCGGCGGGATCGGCGGCGCCATCCCCATCCGGTCCGACAGCCCGTACGAAGTCAGTGGAAACCGCCTGCTGTTGAACGGCACCGACATGGGGGTGGAGATCGAGCCGGTCCGCCGGCCCCGGTTCTACGACCTCGATACCGCCGACGGAATCTCCTACGAGAAGATCGCCCGGCTGCACGGGACGAACGTCCTCGCCACGACCGTGGTCCAGACCTGCATTCGATACGACCCGGCACAGCGGTGCCGATTCTGCTCGATCGAGGCATCACTGCAGTCCGGCTCGACCATCGCGGTGAAGAAGCCCGAACAACTCGCCGAGGTCGCCGAAGCCGCCGTCCGCCTCGACGGCGTCACCCAGATGATCATGACCACGGGCACGTCGGCGGCCAAGGATCGCGGTGCCCGTCACCTGGCGCGATGCGTCGCGGCCGTCAAGGCGGTGGCCCCGGACCTCGCCATACAGGTGCAGTGCGAACCGCCCGGCGATCTCGGGACCATCACGGATCTTCGGGACGCGGGGGCCGATTCCATCGGCATCCACGTGGAGTCCCTGGACGACGAGGTTCGGCGGCGCTGGATGCCCGGCAAGGCGACTGTTCCGCTGGACGAGTACCGGGCGGCGTGGCGCGAGGCGGTACGGGTTTTCGGACGGAATCAGGTGTCGACCTACCTGCTGGTCGGGCTGGGTGAAGATCCCGACGAATTGGTCTCGGGCGCAGCCGAACTGATCGACATGGGCGTCTACCCGTTCGTCGTCCCGTTCCGGCCGCTCGCCGGCACGCTGGCAGTCGAGGACGGGGCTCAGGCGCCGTCGCCGGCCCTGCTCGCCGACGTCACCTCGCGGGTGGCGAAGGAATTGCAGGCGGGCGGCATGCGCGGCGCCGACCAGAAGGCGGGCTGCGCCGCGTGTGGGGCCTGCAGTGTCCTTCAGAACGCAGGAGGCTGACATGTGGGACCTGCCGACCGCCGAGAGCACTCCTTCCGATTTCGCCGTCCTCACCGGGCCGTCGGTTCAGGAGTCACAGTGGAGTTTCCTCGTGCAACCCGCCACCGGTCGGGTGATGATCGAGGCGTACCGACGACTGCGGCGTGAGACGTTCGTCGTGGAACAGGGACTGTTCACCGCCAGCGACCGGGACGATGTCGACGACGATCCCCGAACCGTGGTGCTCGTGGCGATCAGCACCACGGGCGACGTGCTCGGCGGTGTTCGCCTCGCCCCGATGACGGACGGCACCGACCTCGGGTGGTGGGCGGGAAGCCGCCTCGTGGTGGGTCGAAACATCCGGAACAGCAGGGGAATCGGAAAGGCACTCGTGCGCGCCGCCTGCGCCCACGCCGAATCCCGCGGCGCGTTGCGGTTCGACGCCACCGTGCAGAGCCGGAACGAAACGATGTTCGCCCACCTGGGCTGGACGCGGATGGGTGACGTCACGGTGGCGGGCGCGCCGCACGTGCACATGACGTGGCCGATCGATCGCGTCGAGCGTCTGGTCCAGAGCACGAAGTCCTGTCTGGCCCACACCCTGGCACCCTTGGGTACGCATGGTGATGCGCTCGGCGGCAGCGGGTTCCGCGGCGACGACGGCGCACCGGTACCGGGCAGCGACCTGATTGCGGCGTGCGACGCCATCCTGCCCGCCATGGTTGAGCGCGATCCCGAGTGGGCCGGATGGTGCGCCGCCCTCGTCAACCTCAACGACCTGTCGGCGATGGGTGCCGTCCCCGTCGGGATGCTCGACTCGGTCGGCGCACCGAACACCTCGATCCTGTCGAAGGTGATCCGTGGGCTCAGCCGAGCTGCGGAAGCGTGGGACGTACCGGTACTGGGCGGCCACACCCAGCTCGGTGTTCCCGCGGCGCTGTCGGTGACGGCGCTCGGACGCACCGCGAATCCGGTGCCCGCGGGTGGGGGCCGGGTCGGCGACGAGCTCACGCTGACAGCAGACCTGGACGGGCGGTGGCGGCCGGGATACACCGGACAGCAGTGGGATTCGACGTCCCATCGCAGCTCGGACGAACTGCGGGACATGGCCTCGTTCGTCGCCCGTACCCGCCCCGCCGCGGCGAAGGACATCAGCATGGCGGGGATCGCCGGCACCACCGGGATGCTCGCCGAGGCGAGCGGACTCGGCGCCGTCCTCGACGTCGCATCGGTCCCCAGGCCGCCCGGTACGACGGCGGGTGACTGGATGACGTGCTTTCCCGGGTTCGCGATGATCACCGCCGATCGGAGCGGTAGCGCGCCGGCGCCCGCCGGACCGGCCACCTCGGCCGTCTGCGGGGAATTGACATACGAGCCGGGGGTCAGCCTTCGCTGGCCCGACGGCGTAACGACACGCGTGGTGCACTCCACGGTCACAGGATTGGGAAGAGCATGACTGACATCGGAATCTCCGTTGCGGCAGCCGAGTTCGGCCGCGACATGGAGCAGGCGTATCGCACGATCGGTGAACTGATCCAGCAGGCGCGGACAGCCGGGAGTTCGCTACTCGTGCTTCCGGAGGCCTGCCTGGGCGGTTACCTGCCCAGCCTGGGCGGAGGCGACGAAACCGAGGAGCAGCGGCAGCGTCGGCTCCGCAGCCTCCCGCCCGCACTGGAATTGGACGGGCCCGAGGTCCGGCGGGTCGTCGACATGGCCGGCGACCTGGTGATCACCCTCGGATTCTGCGAGGCCGACGGCGCCGACCGGTACAACGCCGCGGTGACGCTGCACGGCGACGGGATACTCGGCTCGTACCGCAAGGTGCACCAGCCGCTGGGGGAGAACCTCTGCTACCGCGCCGGCGACAAATACGAAGCGTTCGACACCCCGGTCGGACGGATGGGCATGCAGATCTGTTACGACAAAGCCTTTCCCGAGGCCGCGAGGACGCTCGCCCTCGACGGCGCGGAGATCATCACGTCGCTGTCGGCGTGGCCCACCGCCCGCACCAACCGCGTCGAGAACCCCGAAGACGACCGGTGGAAGCAGAGATTCGACATCTACGACCGCGCGCGGGCCACGGAGAATCAGGTGGTCTGGGTGGCGTCGAATCAGGCGGGGACGTTCGGGTCGCTCCGGTTCGTGTGCAGCGCGAAGATCGTCGGCCCGGGCGGCGAGATCCTCGCCACCACAGGCGTGGAACCCGGCCTCGCCTCGGCCACGCTGGATGTGCAGGCCGAACTGGACGCGATTCGCAGCGGCGGGATGTACAACCTCCGGGACCGCCGGCCGGAACTGTACGGAGACGTCGTCGCGGAGAACCGGGTGAGCGGCACCCGGCTCGACGCGACGGCGCGACCGTCGTTCCTCCGCACCACGACAGCCGAACTGGAGCCCGTCGATGCCTGAGATGACGTTCACGGTGCGCTGGCCGGACGGAAGCACCCAGTCCTGCTACTCGCCGTCGCTGGTCATGCACGACCACCTGGTGGCCGGTGAGGACTACACGGTCGCCGATTTCCTCACACGCACCACGACGGCGCTCACCGAGGCCAGTGAGCGAGTCCGTGCCAAGTTCGGGATGTACTGCACGTCCGCGTCCGAGCAGATGCAGGAACTCGAACGCGCCGGCCGCACCCTCGACCCCCAATCCCTCGTCCGGGTCCTCGAGATGAACCCGGCTTCACTCCCCGGAGAGTCGTGATGACCGAACAACACACAGTCGTCGTGATCGGCGGCGGCCAGGCGGGCCTGTCGATCAGCTGGCATCTGGTGCAGCGTGGAATCGACCACGTGGTGCTCGAGCGAGAGTCGATTGCGCACGAGTGGCGCGACAGCCGCTGGGACAGCTTCACTCTCGTCACTCCGAACTGGCAGTGCACCCTTCCGGGATACAGCTACTCGGGCGGCGATCCCGACGGGTTCATGAACCGCGAGGAGACCTACCAGTTCGTGCGTGAGTACGCGGATACCTTCGATCCCCCTGTGCGCGAAGGGGTCACGGTGGTGGGGGTCCGGCAGTCGGGTTCCGGAGGGTTCGACGTGGACACGACGGAAGGCTCGATGCACGCCGACCACGTCGTCGTCGCGGTCGGCGGGTACCACACACCGGTCGTTCCCCGGTTCGCCGAACGGCTGCCCGCCGACATCACGCAATTGCACTCGTCGCAGTACCGGAGCGCCGGCGAGCTGCCCGCGGGCGAGGTTCTCGTGGTGGGCAACGGCCAGTCCGGCGCCCAGATCGCGGAGGATCTTCATCTCGCGGGTCGCACCGTCCACCTCGTCACCGGTGGGGCGCCGCGGGTCGCGCGGTTCTACCGCGGCCGGGACTGCGTGGCCTGGCTGCACGACATGGGCACCTACGACGTCTCGATCGCCGATCACCCGGGCGGTCTGGGCAAGCGGGAGAACACCAACCACTACGTCACCGGCCGGGACGGTGGCCGCGACATCGACCTCCGTGCGTTCGCGCTCGCGGGAATGCGCCTGTACGGGCGGCTGCTCGACGTCGTGGACGGCACCCTGCGGTTCGCGCCCACCCTGGAGTCGTCGCTGGATGCTGCCGACGCCGTGAGCGAGAGCATCAAGGATTCCATCGACGCCTACATCGACCGCGTGGGCATCGATGCGCCGCGCGAGGAACGGTACGTCCCGGTCTGGCGTCCCGACCGTGAGGTCACCGAGTTGGAGCTGCCGACGTCGGGCATCACGTCGGTGGTGTGGTCCATCGGTTTCCGGACCGACTACCGGTGGCTCCGCGCGGGCGTGTTCGACGGTGAGGGCCATCCCACCCACAACCGCGGCGTCACCGCGGTGCCCGGGCTGTACTTCCTCGGCCTTCCGTGGCAGCACACGTGGGGTTCGGGACGGTTCGCGGGAGTGGCGCGGGACGCGGAGTATCTGGCGGACCGCATCGAACTCGAAGCGGGTGTGTTGCCGGCGACGGCGACACTAGCCTGACGCCTATGGTGACGACACGGTTGGCAGCATTGGCGGGGCACTTCGGCCGCGACATCGATCGCGCGCTCCTGAAGTTGCAGGCGCTGATCGAGAGTGCGACGAACGACGGGGTGGACCTGCTCGTCCTGCCCGACGCCTGCCTCGGCGGCTACATCTCGGATCTCCGGCGGCCGGACACAGAGGAGCTTCCGCCCGCGCTCGCCGCGGACAGCCCGGAACTGAAGGCCGTCGCGAAGATGGCGGGCCGCATGACGGTCTGCATCGGGTACACGGAACTGTGCGACGGGGTGCGATACAACGCCGCCACCTGCGTGACCGGTGACGGAGTGCTGGGCAGTCACCGCAAGGTGCATCAGCCGGCCGGGGAATCCCTGGCGTACGCCGCGGGTGACTCCTTCACCGCCTTCGACACACCGGTGGGCCGGATCGGGATGCTGATCGACTACGA
Source organism: Rhodococcus sp. A14 (assembly GCF_011603105.1). Classification (NCBI taxonomy): domain Bacteria; kingdom Bacillati; phylum Actinomycetota; class Actinomycetes; order Mycobacteriales; family Nocardiaceae; genus Rhodococcus; species Rhodococcus sp. A14. The sequence goes on from NZ_JAAOQS010000105.1 coordinate 6,341, forward strand.
CAAGACGTTCCCGGAATCCGCTCGAACCCTTGCGCTCGACGGCGCGCGGATCATCGCCGCGTTGTCCGCGTGGCCTGCCAGCATCACGGACCGGGCGGCGCGCATGATGCAGGACCGGCAATCACGCCTGTTCGATCTCTACGATTCGGCCCGGGCCGCCGAGAACCAGGTGGTCCTCGTGTCGTCCAACCAGACCGGAATCCAGGGTGGCCTGCGGTTTCTCGGTCAGGCCAAGGTGGTCGGCCCGGGCGGCGACGTGCTCGCGCGAACGGGGACGAAGGGCGGCCTCGCCGTCGCCGAACTCGACGTCGACTACGAGGTCAACCGGGCCAGGAAGGTGCTGCGGCACCTGGAGGAACGCCGCATCGACACCTACCGGAGAATGCTGGACCGAGGAGAACACTGACGTGCGGATCGCTCTGCTGACCTATTCGACCAAACCTCGCGGGGGAGTCGTGCACACGCTGGCGTTGGCCGAGGCCCTCGCCCGACAGGGCGCGGACGTGACGGTCTGGACTCTGGGCAGGCACGGCGACGCCGCCTTCTTCCGTCCGGTCGACCCGACTGTCACCGTGCGGGTGGTGCCGTTCGCACACGTCGACGACGAGACCGTCGGTGAGCGGATCCTCCGATCCATCGAGACGATGCGCGCCGCCTTCCCACCGGGGGCCTACGACATCGTCCACGCGCAGGACTGCATCAGCGCCAACGCCGTCGGGCGGTGCGTGCGAACCATCCACCATCTCGACCAGTTCACGACGCCCGCGCTGGCCGCCTGCCACGAGCGCGCGATCGTGGATCCGTACGCGCGGATCTGCGTGTCCGCCGCCGTCGCCGCCGAAGTTTCGGCCGGGTGGGGTCTCGATTGCGCCGTCATTCCGAACGGCGTGGACGCCGCCCGATTCGAGGAAGCACGCGAGGACACCCGGCGTCGCCGCAGGTGGGCCGGTGAATTGGGCGACTACGTGTTGGCGGTCGGCGGTATCGAACCGCGCAAGGGCAGCACCGACCTGGTGGAGTCGTTCGCACTGCTCGCGAAGGAGCAACCGGACCTGCGGCTGGTGTTCGCCGGCGGCGAGACCCTGTTCGACTACCGGGGGTACCGGGACGAGTTCGACCGGCGGGCCGCAGAGCTGGGTGTGACACCGACCATTCTCGGAACGATCGACGACGCCGAACTCCCCTCGCTGGTGGCCCAGGCGCGCTCGTTCGCCTTCCTCTCCACCAAGGAAGGATTCGGGCTGGCCGCGATGGAAGCCCTGGCGGCGGGCGTTCCCGTCGTCGCACGCGACCTGCCGGTCCTACGGGAGGTCTTTCGCGGGACGGTCCGGTACGCGTCCACCCACGAGGAGATGGCACGCGCCCTGACCGAGCCTGCCGACGGCTCCTCCCTCGACGAGGGGCGCGCCTTCGCTCGCTCCCATCGATGGGACGACGTCGCGCAGAAACATCTCGAGTTCTACCGAGAGGTCGCGGCGCACCGCTGACTCAGTCGGCGCTCTTGATCGTCTTCATCGTGATCAACGAGGTGACCCGCGACACCGCCGGGAGCCCGCTGAGCTTGGTGGCCATGAAGTTCTCGTACGTCGCGAGGTCGCGGACCGCCACCCGGATGAAGTAGTCGGGGATGCCGAACAGCCTCCGGCATTCGATCACCTCGTCGAAGGCGGCGACCCGGGACTCGAACTGCTCGATGGTCGCCTGGTCGTTCACACCGATCTCGGCGGTGACGATCACCTGGAAACCCCGATCGAGCGCTTCCTGGCTGACGATGGCGCGGTAGCCGGTGATGACTCCGTCCGCCTCGAGCTTCTTGACCCTGCGCAGGCACGGGGAGGGAGTCAGACCCACCAGATCCGCCAATTCCGTGTTGGTCAGACTGGAGTCATTCCGCAGGTGGTCCAGAATTGCGTGATCGATGTCATCCATTGAACTATTATTGCGCAGAGTTCGGAGAATGGGCATTTGCTCGCAATCGCGCACCGGGATAGTTGCTATAGATTTGCGTGGTGATCGATCCAGCAACCCTCTCGACGACCGCAGTCGTCGACTCCGACCCCCGGCAGCCCCCGGAGTGGCGTCGCGCCCTGCAAGCGTCCCTCCCCGTCGGGATCGGGCTGGTTCCGCTGGGGATCGCCCTCGGGGTGCTCGTCGTCCAGCAGGGCCTCAACCCGTGGTGGGCGATGGTCTTCACCTCGCTGATCTACGCCGGTTCCCTCGAATTCATCGCGGTCGGCATGGTGGCGGCGATGACGCCGCTCCCGTACATCGCGCTGACCGCGTTGCTGGTCAACTTCCGGCACGTGTTCTACGCCTTGAGCTTTCCCCTCGACAGGGTGAAGGGCCGGCTGGCCCGCTTCTACAGCATGTTCGCGCTGACCGACGAGGCGTACGCCATGACGGTCACCGGTGACCGGAAGTCGATGTCCGGCCGGGTCATCGTGTACTCGCAGTTGTATCTCCACGCGTACTGGATCGGTGGAGCGATGCTCGGAGCGACTGCGGCGCAATGGATCCCGGAGAACATCGTCGGCCTCGACTTCGCGTTGACCGCGCTGTTCGTCGTGCTGTCCATCGAGGCCATCCGGTCGCAGAGGGGTTTCGCGGTGCCCTCGATGGCCGTGATGTGCGCCCTGATCGCGCGACTCGTCGACCCCGGACACATGCTGCCGATAGCGATGGGCGCCTTCGTGAGCCTGCTCGTCGTCCGCTATTTCCTCGCCCGCCGAAAGGTGGTCATCGATGCCTGACGCCGGTTACATCCTCGCGGCCATCGCGATCATGGCGATCGTCACGTTCGCCCTGCGCGCCGTCCCCTTCGCGATCGTCATGCCGTTGCGCTCGTCCGCGCTCGTCGGCTACCTGGGTGTCTACCTGCCGGCCGGGATCATGCTGATCCTGGTGGCGTACTCGCTGAAGAACGTCTCCGTCACCGCCCCGTCGCACGGGATCCCCGAACTGATCGCGGTGGGGGCGACCGCCGCGGTGCACCTGTGGCGCAAGAATGCGGTGCTCTCGATCGTCGTCGGAACCGGGCTGTATGTCGCCCTGATGAACTGGGCATTCGCCTGAGCCCGGCGCGCCTCACGTTTACGATGCAACCACACGGGTAGGCAGGAACCACAAGACAGTCGGCCGTTTCTCGGGAAGGACGCACTGATGAGCGAACAAGATGCACGTTCGGTGACGGGTGTTCGGGACAAGGACTACAACCTGATTTGGTTCGTCGAAGCGTCACTGAGCAACGCTCTGCGTCTCGAGGGTTACATTTCGGACGCCGACATGGACGGTGACGCCGAGTTGGCCGACTTCTTCCGCCGCGCCCAAGCCGTGAGCCGGAAGGGTGGCGATCTGGGCAAGGCCATGCTGGCCGCCCGCCTGAAGAAGGAACAGTAGGCCTCCGCCCCTACCGGCCCGGATCGGAACTCAACCCCTCTGCGTCGGCCAGGGACCGCCGCGGACAGGCCTGCCCGCGGCGGTCCGCTTTTCGTTGTCACGGAACCGCGGCTCGTAGTGATGGAAGAACACCTTGCCGACCAGGTCGCGTCGGCTGTGCACACCGGTCTTGTCGAAGATGCTCTTCAGGTGTTGCTGCACGGTCTGCGCCGACACGTGCAGTTCGGCGGAGATCTGCGAAGTCGACGCCCCGTGCAACACCATCGACGTGACCTCCTTCTCGCGCTCGGTCAGCCCGTACGCCGACATCAGCAGCGGATACAGACGGCTCGGATGCGCCGGCTCCACGATCACCGCGATCCGCCGCCTGCCCGTCGACGTCAGGCATGCCCCGTGCAGCACCAGCCACGCCCCCGACCGCGACAGCACCCGCGAGATGGCCACGTCGCCCAGGCGGTCGCGGTCTTCCACACACCGCAACACGCGACCGGCGAGAGTGATCACCGCGGCCGGCAACTCCCCCCGATCCCAGTCCCCGCCCGGCAGATCCACCATCCACCGGTCGACCCCGGGCGTCGCGGATTCGATGTTCCACTTCTCGTCGAGGACGAGCAGACCCGGCGAATCCGCATACTCCGGTTCCTCGGCCTGCCCGCACAGCAGTGCGCGGCGGGCACCGCCCGCGAGGACCGGCGCGATCTCCTGCACGAACGACTTCTCGGTTTCCGAGAACATCGGCATCCCCTCGTCGCGATAGAGGCTCAGCGCTCCCCAGGTTTCTCCCGAGCGCGTGCGTAACCGCGCAATCAACTCCTGGTCGCCACCGAGTGTCCGGTTCCGGCGCCAGCGCGGACTTCCCGACGGATCACCGTGCGCGGCTTCGTGCAACGTGGAAATCCCTTCGGCGGACCGCATTACGTCGGGGACGGACTGAACGTCGTCCTCGTAGTACTCGGCGGCCAGCCATTCTCCGGGAAATTCGTCCATGCCGAAGTGATAGTGACTGGTCATCAGCATGGACACAGGGTCGAGGGTGAACCAGCACGGCGTCCAGTAGTACGGGACGACACCGGCGACGACGTCCGACGCGTCCCGCCACAGCGACACCAGTCCGCGGGGTGCGGCGCACAGTCGTGCGACCTTGTCTGCCGCGCACTGCACGGAATCCACGCTCACGAGTCAAGCGTACGAGCGCGGATCGGCGGCGGAAATACCAGTATTGTGGAATGGTGCGCCCGCTCCACCGCTCCTAGCGTCGGTGACATGTCCAAAACCGATACCGCAAATGTGCGGCTGAACCCGCCGCCACCCCAATTGATGCGGCTGGTCAACCCGTTGGTCCGGCGGGTCCTCACGACCCGGTCACTGGGGCGGCGCATCCGGCGCCAAGGACTGATCGAGTTCACCGGCCGTCGTACCGGGCGCACCCTGCGAGTGCCGGTATGCCTGCACGACGTCGACGGTCAGACGCTCGTCTTCACCGAGCGTCCGTGGCGGCGCAACTTCGCCGGCGGCGCACCCGTGACGGTCACCCACCGGGGCCGTGTCCGCCGGGGCTGGGCCCTGCTACTCGAGGCCACCCCCGCCGAGGCAGGCGCCGCATTCCGTGCCGCGCTCGACGACGGGGCCACCCCGTTCGAACTGGGCCTGAAGGTCCCGCGGGGATACGAGCCGACCGAAGCCGAACTGGCCACGATCGCCCGGTCGCTGATCCGCGTCGACTACGACGACTGAGGAGAGTTCCCATGCGTATCAACAGAATCCGACGCGACATCACGGTACTCGGCGACGAACTCGAAGTACCGGGGATCGGGCACCTACCGGTGAACGCGTACGTTCTCCACGCCGCCGAACCCGTCGTCGTCGACACCGGACTCAGCCTGCCCGGACGCGGCTTCATGGACGCCCTGGGATCGGTGCTCGACCCCGCGGACGTCGAGTGGATCTGGCTGACGCATCCGGACCGCGATCACACCGGCGCGTTGTTCGACCTTCTCGACGCGGCGCCGCGCGCCCGCCTGATCACGACGTTCGCGGGCGTCGGCATCATGTCCTGCGCACGGCCCGTCCCGATGGACCGGGTCTACCTGCTCAATCCGGGTCAATCCCTCGACGTCGGCGATCGCACACTGACGGCGCTGCGGCCCCCGCTGTTCGACAATCCCAGCACCGTCGGCTTCTACGACGACCGCAGCGAGGCCTGCTTCTCGTCGGATTGCTTCGGGGCGCCGATGGAGACCGCCGAACTCGCCACCGCCAACGACGTCGGGTACTCCGCACCCGGCGCCGTCCGCGCCGCGCAGCACCTGTGGGCCACCGTCGACAGTCCCTGGGTGCACCTGGTGGACGAGACGAAGTTCCTGCGCACCGTCGCCGCGGTCCGGGCGCTCGACCCGCGATGGATCCTCAGCACCCACCTCCCCCCGGCGGACGGCCGCACCGCCGAGTTTCTGGACATGCTCGCCGAGGCACCGAAGTCAGACCCCTTCATCGGGCCCGACCAGGCCGCACTCGAGCAGATGCTGGCCGGATTCGAGCCTGTCGGGTGAGGTCCAGGGCAGAAAAAAGCCGCCGACACCATATGGTGCCGGCGGCCTCTGCGACGGTGCCGTCATATCGCCTCTCGGCAAGTGGTCGCTCTCGGCGACAATTTTAATGTGGTACCCGGGGTATGTCCGACACCGTCGACGGGTTCAACTGTACCGTCCTCGGAGATATTCCGCCCGTCCCGCGTCACACGTCGTGGTCAGCCGTCGGATGCGCGATCGCGAGCAGCGCCGGCGCACCTCGGCCCGGCCAGGTGCCCTCCAGAGTGTGCGAGCCGAGGTCCGCGACCCGATCCGGATCGATCACCCGGAACACCCGGATGCCGATAGCGGCCGCCGTTATGACGGTGGCCGTTCCCTCATTCGCACAGGTCACGGCACCGACGACCGGCACGGTCGAGCCCGGTGAGCCGCTACCCGACACCCTCGTGGTCACCTCTCGGCGCTCGGCGGGTGCGGCGAACTGGAGTTCCGCCTCGGTCCCGCCCGTCAGGATGGCCGTCGCGAGCGCACTCGCGTACACCGGGTCGGCGCAGGCGTCGTAGACCCAGCGCTCACCCAGCACGGAATGCTGCATCGTGGTGATCAACGACGCCTCCGCACCGGCCGTCGGGGCACCGCGATAGGTCACCGGCACCTGCACGACCTGCCCGTCCGCCGTCCGGACCAGGTGGGTTTCGATGCCGACCTCCCCGGCCGGATCGTCGAACCGGTACGCACCGACGACCTCGAGGGACGACGCGTCGGCGGACCCGATCCACGGTTGGCGAGGAACCCACTCGCCGAGCATCTCGGCCTTGGACGGAGACAGTTGAGCGTGATGGATGAGAGCCACACGGCCGACGGTACCGCGTCACCCGGCAACCGATGCCGCGTCGAGATCGGCGGCGTAGACGGTCATCCAGTGCGGATGCAGCCGGTAGTAGACCACGTCGTTGTCCCAGTCGAAGAAGTCTTCGCCGTAGAAGCTCTTGAAGTAGGCGAGCAGGTCCGGCCAGTCCGCGGCCGGTTCGCCGTCCCGGGGGTTGAGGGTCTCCACCGTGCCGTGCGTGAACACGCCCAGGTCCTCACCGCGCATGTGCGCGGCACTGACGGCCGGGCGGGCGGCGAGGTGCCGGGCCTTGGCGGCGCCGCGCGCCGTGCCGAAGTGCCACTTCCCGTGCAGGAAGTGCCCGTCCACACCGCTGATCCGCGGTTCGCCCTTGGCCGTGACGGTGGACAGGGCGAGGGTGCACATGCCGGTGACGATCTGGGTGAGCTGCTCTGCGGTCAGGGTGCTCTCGGTGTTGATGATCGAACGCAGATGTGCGGTGGAGCGGGACAGGGAGGCGTCGAGGAGGGTCTGGAGCTCTTCGAGCTCTTCTCGTGTTTCGCGCATGGAGGTCCTTTTCTGTGTCGATGTCGATCCGGGCCCGGCGCCGAACGGTGACACCATGCTCGCACCGAGACCCTGACATCCTGTGTCAGGTTTCTCCCGACGATCTGCTCGATTCAGCTCGTGGACCTGTGTCCCAGTGCGGACATTCCGGCATCGAAACTCTCCAGGGCCGCGCCGACCGCCGCGGCGACGGTGACCTCGAAGACCTGATCCTCGGTGGGTCCGGCGGCGAGGAGCCGGCCGATGTCGGTATCGGTGATCGTGTAGGAGGCGTCGCGGACCATCGCGGCGTAGGCCTGCCACGGTTCGGGAAGCGGGTCGCCGGCCGCGGCGGCGGTGCGCAGGCCCGGGTCGGTGACGGCGGGCCTGTTCAACACCGAGTGGCGGAGGTTGGCCACGACATCGTCACTGTCGTCGGGTTTCTCGCCGTCTGCGAGCAGGAAGCCGGGAAAGCGGTAGCCGAAACGGTGCAGGGCGCGGGTACCGCTGTGCAACTGGCCTTCCCGGAGGGTGAAGCCGAACGCGTTGGCAAGGCGGTTGACGATGTTCCACACCAGTAGATGCACTGCCCCTGGTCGCGGGTGTGGACGTCCGGTTTGGCAGGTACGGGTCCGCAACGGCGAGGTGACCCGTCCCGGCGCGCACCGCGAGGTAGGACCAGCTGGCCGATCGGTCGGCGGGATCGGTCAGCGTCCGGGTCTGATACCGGGCCCGCTCGGCGGGCCGGCCGATGGCGGTCAGGGTGAGGTGGACACCGAGGCCACCGGGGAACGCCACGATGCGGACCAGGTCCAGGGTCAGGTGAGTATCGGCGGCCAGCAGCCGGTGGCCGTGCACCTGGACACCGCCGCACGTCGGCGGTGCGATCGCGGGCCAGCGTGATCGGCGCACGGCCTCAATGCTGCATCCTCGCCGTGGCCGCGGCAACGGTGTGCCCGCACGAAATTCCCTGGTCCCGTTCGTAAACACCGGCCGCACCGAAGGCCGCAGCGCGGCGGGCGTAGCTGGTTAGACCGTGGTTAGACCGAGTACACAGCCTGGCCACCGATCGCCGCACCGGGCGAAGATGCACCCGTGCGCCTTGACGCAGCACCCGCCGCGGGGCACGGTGCAGGTGCGGTTCGCGTCTCGGTCGTTCTCGGGATCCGCCACATGCGCCCGCACTGCACCGCCGTCGGAAGAAATGAGTATCCGTGACTGACGTACCAGTCGACTACTCGCCCACGCGCCCTCCTGGGCGGGTCAATACCAATGGATCAAGGCCCATCTCGAGCGAATGGATCACCTCGACCCGTCGCCCGCCCCGGCAGTCGACGACCCCGGCACCGAACGGGTGTGAGGTGTGCCTATCGGCGTTGTCGTGGCCAAGGTGCGAAGAAGACGATCCCCTCTTCGACCCCGCTGCTCGCCGGGGCGGAGGATTTTCCATGACGCGCGATGAAGAGCTGCTGCACATCGACCACGTCATCGACCGCCAAGACGTCCGGTATCCGGATCTGCCCCGGGAGAGCATCGAGCAGGTGGTGCACTCGGCGCACGAACACTTCGCGAACAGGAAGGTGCGCGACTTCGTTCCCCTGCTGGTCGAGCGACTCGCCCGCGAGAAACTCCAGGCGCTGGTGCCGACGTAACCGTGTGGGAGGCCGTCACTCAGTTCACATCGCCGAGAGGCGCGGCTGCACCACCCCGAGCCGGTCGCTCCCACAAGCTGCGAGGCAGCATCTCGGACATGGGTTGCCGCCGCCACGGCCGGGCGGGGGCGGCGCGGGACGTCCTGCGGGCCCGAGACCATGCGGACGCATCGGACCTGATCTGGGCGGACGAACGGGTCGATGAGCTGGTGACCGATCAGTTCCTGCGATGGAACTCATGTCATCTCGGCCGGCCGGCTGGGGCGTGGCATGCGTCCGCCGTGTGTGGAGGCCGATCGGCGCCGGGGCGCTCTCACGTCAGGAACGTGGTGACCGCGAGGTAGATCACGATCGACAGCGGGTCCCGGAGCACGGTGGCCAGCTGCCCGGAGCCGCAGGCCGGGTCCCTGCCGAGCCGATGCAGCAACCAGGGCAGCGTCCATCGCCACCGTCGTGGCGATGGCACTGGCGGACAACACCGCGACCGCAACCGCGGCCGCGAGCTCCCAGTCCCCGGTCATCAGCGCGACCATCGGTGCCATCACCACGCCGAGAATGGTGCCGACCCAGAACCCGGTGAGGACTTCCGGCCCGACGATGCGCCGGATCCCGATCCCGACCGACAGCCCGCGGATCGCCAGGGTCTCGGTCTGGGTGCCGACGGCGTCGGCGAGATAGACGATGCCGGGCACGAAGTAGGCCACCGCCAGGTTGGCGTCCAGCTGCTTCTCGAATCCCGCCATCAAACCCGCCGAAAGCATCGCGCCGAGCAGTCCGACGAGCAGCCAGGGCAGCCGGTGCCACAGCCGACGAACCACCGTCTCGACGCTCGACGCGCGGGCCGCTTCGACCGAGTGCAGGAACCCGCCGAGCCGGGCCAGGTCCTCGTCGTGCTCCTGCGCGAGCACCGTGAGCAGCTGTTGCGGTGCGATCAGACCCCGGAACCGGCCGTCGGCGTCCACCACGGCGAGTCCGGGCTTTCCGTCCTGCGCCGCCTGCCACGCGGCATGTTCCTCGTCGGTGTCGGGTGTCACGGTCGGTGGGTCGGGATCCATGACGGCGCCGATGGTGGCGCCGTCCGGCGCGCCGAGGATCCGCTCGATGACCGCCACGCCGACTCTTGGCGCCTCCGATTCGGCGGGTGCGGCCCGGAGGCCACGAACTGCCCCGCCGCGATCACCGAGGCGACGGACCAGTCGATGATCCCCGGCGAGTCGCGCGGTCGCTTCGCTGAGGAACTGCTCACAGGCCAGTCGCACCGCCTCCCGCTCGTCGAGACGGAGAGACCACCCGTCGATGTGATTGCACACGACGATCATCCCGTCGGCCGTGGCGTGCGTGCGTGCGCGCGACATGGAGAATGTCGTATGTACGGGTGTGGTTGTGTTCCTTCGCATTCGGTGAACGATCGGTTGCGCATCACCGACATAAACTCGGCCAATAAAATTGCAGTCCAATGCATTTCGCTTCGAATGCACAGTTGTTGCGCGGTGCACAGGCGGGTTCGGCCGTTCCCCCGCCTGCACACCGATAGGCTGCTGACCGCGGGCCCGCGATCTCATCGGCGCCCCCGACATCACCACCCGCCGCCTTCTGTGTTGTCCGAAGTCCACCCGGGAGTCATCGTGTCCTACACCTCACTGCGCATTGCCTCGTTCAATCCGCTTGTGGAGCGTGGCCGCCGACCGAACCGCACACCGAACGGGATCGGTGAACGGCAGTTCCTCCCCTGCGGACGGATGTCGAAGTCATCTCTTGCCTGCCCACCCGGCACGGGGGTCGAATCCTGTTGCCTTCTCGGCCTGCGCGTAGGCCCGCAGGGCTTCGGCTGCCGTGCTGTCCAGCTTCGGTGGCACCGTGACCTCGGCTCTGACCAACAGATCGCCCGCCGTGCCGCCGCGTACGGTCACTCCGCGACCGCGAATTCGAAAGGTCCGTCCCGCTGCCGTGCCGGCTGGGATCCTCATTCCGACGTGGCCGTCGAGGGTGGGGACGGAGATCGTTGCACCCAAGGCTAGTTCGCTGAAGGTGACCGGAACCGTGACGGTGAGATCATCGCCGTCGCGGCCGAACACCGGGTCCGTGTTGACGTGCACGCTCACATACAGATCGCCCGCAGGTGCGCCCTGCAGGCCCGGTTCGCCCCGGCCGGGGATGCGGATGCGTTGACCGTCGCGCACGCCGGGCGGCACCCGGACGTTGATCGTGCGGGTGCGATTCCCGATGCCGGCGCCCTGACAGTCCGGGCACGGTGCGTCGACGAGGGTGCCGGTGCCACGGCAGTCGTCGCAGGGTTCGCTGAACCCGAATGCCCCCAGGTTCCGGGTGACCAATCCCATCCCGTTGCAGCGTGGGCATTCTCTCGCGGTGGTGCCGGGCGTGGCGCCGCTGCCGTGACATGCGGTGCAAGTGGAAGTAGTGCTCACTCGAAGTGGCACCACGACGCCTCGGACGGCGTCACGGAAGGGCAGCCGGGTGTCGGTCTCGACGTCGCTGCCGCGCCGTGGTCGTGTGCCGGTGGTCCGATTGCCGGCACGGTTGAAGAGGTCGCCTATTCCGCCACCCGCGGTGGAGGAGGTTGAGCCTCGCGCGAACAGGTTGCCGAAGTCGAAATCGCCGCTGACGCCGGCGCTTCGCTCGCCGGGGTGGAATCGGGTGCGGTCGAAGGGGCCGGCGGTGAACAGCCTGCGTGCCTCGTCGTAGTCCTTGCGTTTGACCGGGTCCGAGAGCACGGCGTGTGCCTCGCTGACTGTCTTGAAGCGGTCCTCGGCTCGGGGGTCCTGCGGGTTGGCATCCGGGTGCAGAGCGCGGGCGAGCCTGCGATAGGCCTTCTTGATCTGCTCGACCGACGCGTTCGAAGGGACGCCCAGGTCGGCATAGAAGTCGCGTTCCAACCATTCCCGCTGCGTCACTGGCCATCTCCTTCCTCCCGCGCTCAGCGGGTGGTGCGGTCAACGTTGGTGACGGGGTGGTTCTTGGCAGGCAGGCCGACTGGCACGTGGCAGTTCTTGGCGCACGCGACGACCGACGAGGTGGTGCGTGAGCCTTCGGTGTTGGCCGGCAGTACGGGCTCGCCGGCCTCCTGTGCAGACACGACCGAGATCGCTGTAACGAGGTCGATGCCGACGGCTCGAGCCATGAGGCCTCCTCGACAGGTGGGGCCCGGCCTCGAATACTGCAACCAACCGTGGACGGCACCAACCTAGCTTGAGTGCATCAGACGCAATTTTCTCCCTACAGAACATCCTGGTCAAGAACCAATTGAGTGTTAGGCGCTCACCTTTTCATTCCTGTTGTCCGCGGGGAACACCCATCGCGCTGGCATGGTCCGGTGCGGTCAGGGAAACCTGTCAAGCAGTCGCTCGGAGCCGGCTCGCCGCGGAAGCAGGCACCCGCTATCGCGTGAGAGTTCAGGTCGGGTCCGGGTCTGGCCCCCGTTCGTGGCAATGACGTTCAGTGAACCGTGCCCGCTGCCGGTCCAGCACGATCACCTTTGCATGATTAGTGCGGTGCTGTTCGCGCGCGATCAGCAAGCGGACGCCGGCCATCTGTCGCTTGAGTGCGGCGGCACGTGCAGCCGAATTCTCGTCGTCGAGGAGGTAGGCGGCGGCGCGGTCGCAGCCGATAAGCAACTATTGGTAGGCAAGTCGCAACCGGCCCCTGCTCGTCGAGGTGGGTGACCGCGATGTTCTCGACCAACTGCAGGGGGAGGCGGACGAGCCGATATTCGAAGCGGAGGAGGACATCGGGAGGGCGCCGAGTGTCACGCGCGGGATCGCAGCCCGGCCGTGACCTGTTGGGGGACAGAACCATAGAGGAACGGTGGACGCACGGAGGCTCCGGGTACACAGCTCGGGCGTTGGTCACTGACCTTTTCGGTATTAGGCCGACTCCAGCGCGTCGCCGACCTCGTGCAGGGTGCGGTGGTGTTCCTCGGCGGCCATGACATGCCCGGCGGCGACGATCACGGCGACGGGCCATTCGATGACCTCGAGTGCCGCGAGGACACCGAGGGCGGCGTAGAACGCCAGGTGCTCGGGCCGGGGGATGCCGACGCTCCCCACGATCGGCAGCTTCACAGCGAAGCTGTCGGCGTGGCGCACGCGTTCGACCGTGTCCCGGTGGGACGGATTGGTGGGTGATTTGTCGGTCATTGCTTGCCTCCGCACTATGTGGGGTTTACCGGGGGTTCGTTTCGGGTGCGCAGGGTGGCAGCGTGGCGAACTCTGTGGTCGATGTGGGTGGAGATCCGGTGGTGTCCGTGGTGGCGCGGGTATTCACGCCGCCGTTGCGGGAGCTGTACGCGCTGCTGGTGCGGGTGGGCGTAATCGAGATCATCGAGCGAACCTCACTCCTTCCACCCGCCGCTGAGGACGTCGACGGGACTGTCCGAGAAGGACAGTGTGTGGTCGTGGTTACCTGCGGTGTGGAGTAGTTCGCGGATCGTGGGGCTGAGCCCCGGTCTCCGGGCGATCAGGTCGGGTGCGATGGCCGCGGTGGCAGTGGCTGCCGCGGCGGATCCGAAGCCTTGCGCCCAGCCGAGCGGGCCCAGGGGCACACAGCCGAGGAACTGGCTCACTCCGGGGGTGCTGATCAACACCGTCATGACGGCAAGGGACCCCACCGAGGTGGTCAGAACGAGGGGGCTGCGCGAGTCCAGCAGAATCTGCCCGAGCTGGGTGCCGATGAGTGCGACCAGGGCGACGGTGGAGGCCCGCCGGGGTCCGCCGGTCAGGCTGGCCATAGCCCAGGCCGCGGTGGCGCCGGCGGCGGTGGTGGTGCCGCGGAAGGCGACGGTGCGCAACAGCGCTGCCTCGTCGGGTCCCCGGGTGGCGACACCGTTGTGGCTGGTGGGGCTGACCGCCAGGGCCGCGGCCGGTAGCGCGTCGGTGAGCATGTTCACCAGCAGCAGCTGGCGGGGGTTGAACGGGGAGCGCCCGGAGACGGCGCTGCCGATCAGGGCGAAGGCGACTTCACCGGCGTTGCCGCCGACGAGGACGGCGACTGCGGCCTGCACCCGCCGCCACAGCTGGCGACCTTCGTCCAGTGCGTCGAGCAGTGCCCCGACCTTGCCGTCGAGGAGGACGACGTCGGCCGCGCCGCGGGCGGGAGCGCTGCCGCGGGAGGCCACTCCGATGCCGACGCTGGCCGCCCGGATGGCGGCGGCGTCGTTGGCGCCGTCGCCGACCATGGCACACACCCGGCCGATCCGCTCCAGGGTCTGCACGATCTGCACCTTGTGTTCGGGGGACATGCGGGCGAACACCCGACGGTCCTCGACTGCCCGCTCCTGTTCGCGGTGCGAGAGGTCGTCCCAGTCGGTGCCGCTGATCACCTGCTCCGGGGTGACCGGCATCCCCAATTCGTCGGCGATCGCGATGGCGGTGACCGGGTGGTCCCCGGTGATCAGGCGGACACCGACATCCTGGTCCAGCAGCGCGGGCAGCAGGCCGACGGCGTCGGCGCGGGGAGTGTCGGCCAGGCCGAGCAACCCGACCGGCTCGAGTCCGTGCTCGGACAGTCGCGCCAAGGCGTCGGGGTCCTCGGCGGCCGCCGCCGCTTCGTCCGTGCTGAGCCCACGCTGGCCGACGGCGATCACCCGCAAACCTGCCGAGGCCATCCCGTGCACCCGCCCCGCGAGCGAACCGTCGGATTCGCCGAAGGACTCGAGCATCACCTCGGGTGCGCCCTTCACCGCGAGATGGGTGCCGGACACCGCGGCGGCGTAGGACCGGCCGGAACGAAACGGCAGGTAGGCCTGCCGGGTCCGGTCGCCCTCGCCCTCGTGCGCGTGTTCGGCGTCGGCGGCGTCCACGATCGCGACGTCCGTGGCGTGATCGGGCGGTCCACCGTTCGATGACCACCCCGTGCGCGCGGCGTAGGACAGTACCTGTTTCCGCGTGAATCCCGGTGCCGGTTCCACGGCGGACACACGCAGCCGGTTCTCGCTGAGGGTGCCGGTCTTGTCGAAACAGACCACGTCGACCCGCCCGAGCGCCTCGACCGACCGCGGGACGCGGACCAGGGCCGCGGACCGGGTGAGCCGGCGGGCGGCGGACATCTGCGCGAGGGTGGCCACCAACGGCAGTCCTTCGGGAATCGCCGCCACGATGACCGCGACTCCGCTGGTGACGGCGGATCGCACGCCGGCGCCGCGGAGCAGACCGATTCCGGTGACGATGCCGCCGCCGCCGAAACTGACCGGCATCGCCCGCCGGGTCAACCGGCTCAGCTGTGCGTTCAGGCCCACCTCCCGCACCTTCGCCGGCGCGAGGGCGGTGGCACGCCGGGTCTCGGTGGTACGGCCGGTCGCGGTCACCAGCGACACGGCGGTCCCGGTCAGCACCGTGGTTCCGGCGTAGAGCATGCAGGTGCGCTCGGCCAGCGGCACACCCGGTGTGGGATCGGTCTGTTTGACCACCGGCAGCGATTCCCCGGTCAGCGCCGACTCGTCGACCTCGACCCCCTCGGCGGCGAGGAGTCGTCCGTCGGCGGGGACCACCTCGCCGGGGCGGACCTCGATGACCTCGCCCGGCCGGAGCCGGTCCGCCGCGATGTCGACGTAGCGGCGGTCGGCCCCACAGTCGGCGGCATCCACCGGGTCGTAGGCGTCTTTGAGCTCGGTGAGCTGGCGTGCCGGCGCATCCTGAACGGCGAGAAGGCGATTCAAGACCTCTTCGGCGCGCAGTCGCTGGGTTGCCGAGATGCCGGCGTTGAGCACGAGAACGGACCCGACGAGTACGGCGTCGATCGGTGAGCCCAGCACCGCGCTCGCCGCGGAGCAGGTCGCGAGGATCGGGGTCAGCGGATCGTCCAGTTCGTCGCGCACCGCGCGGAGAAAGTGCCACGTAGTGGTGACGGGCCGGACGCCGATGCGACCGATTGCCCGTGCGGGTCCGGTGGTGGCGAACCCGGAGTATCGGCGTTTCGGAATCTGGGAGGTGTGGTCGTCCCTGCGCGGCGTGGGGAGCAGCTCGCGCACCTCGGCGGCGGGAATCGCATGCCACTCATGTCCCGGCCGTGGTGCGGGCAGCGGCGCGGTGAGCACGCCCCGGGCCTTCGAGCGACCGACCCACAGACCGAGGGCCGCCCCGGCGGTGACCGGTTCCGGTCCGCTGCCGGGAACACCGGGCAGCAGCAGCAGGGTGCCGAGTGCCGACGCCTGCGCAGAGATCTCGATACCCCGGCGGCTGGCTGTCCGCGCCGCCGGGATCGCGTGCAGGATGCGCCACACCCCGGTCAGGTCGGCGGCCCACAGGTGCGCACCCCACGGCGGTGGAGCACCGTCGCGGGTGACACCGACTCCGACGTCCGCCCGCACGAGGGTCTCGGGTGCCCCCGCCGCGACCACCGCGACTGCTCGACCGTCTCGTTGGAGCTGGGTCACCGCCTCGCGCAGGGTGTCGTCGATCGAGCCGGCCAGCGGGACGAGGCGATTGAATCCGTTGCGCAGTGAGCGGAGGGCGTCGTCGTCGACCGAGACGACCTCGACCTGGGCGCGGCGGGCCTCGGCGACGACCGCCGACGCGTACGGGTCGTGGACCGGGCTGACCAGGACCCGAGGACCGTCATCGGAAGCGTCGTCCAGGGCGGTACCCGCGACGCCGGGCACGGCGGTCACCGGATGCCACCCCGCGGCGAGCCGGCCCTGATTGACCGCGGTGCGGGCCGCTTCCCACACCCGGGTGCGATCCCCGTCGCGCACCCCGAGCACCCGGCTGACGGTCAGCTGCGGGGTGTAGAGGGCGCGAGGGTCGATCACCACCGCACCGACCCGGTCCAGGCGGCGCAGCGCCTCCGGGTGCAGCGGCAACACGTCGTGCCGGTCGGCCAGCCCCCGTCCCAGGGTGGCGGCGAACAGCTCCCGCGCGGACCGGGTCGCCTTGGGGGCGGCCACCAGCGTCGCGATCCCGATGCTGGCGGGGTTGCGGGTCACGGCGCCGAGTGCCACGTCGCCGACCAGGCCCGCCAGGCCGGCGCGTTCGGCGTAGCGCTCAACCAGGCCGGTGGGTGCGACCCGTCGTGGCAGGGATGCGGGTGAGCCGTCGACAGCGGCATGCAGAGCCGGCTCCACGCGTTGCCACGCCCGCCGCGCCGACCACGTCTCCGCGACCAGCGCGCCCCGCAGCGCGGCGTCAAGCGCAAGCGAATCCGGCGACAGAGTCAGCGTGTATACGGTCGCGGTCGCGGTCGCGAACAGCAGATCGGTGGCACCTGGGCCCACCGCCTTCTCCACCCATCCCCGCAGCCGCGGTTGGTAGTCGACCGAGACCACCCCCGATGCCAGGGCGGTCGGCAACCGGGGCAGACGCAGAAATCGCCCGGCCAGCGCGACACCCAAGCCCACGGTCGCGGCCGCGGCACCCACCGCCCGGGCGACCAGCACCACGTCGTCGCCAGGAAGATCGATGGGACGATGATCCGAAATCTTTGTCGCCGTGGCGGTGTCGTTGTCGTCGACAACCCGGCACAACGTCTCCTCGCTGGGACCGTCCGGCCCGGCGGACACCACGATCCGCGACCACGGACGATGCACGTCGGCGGCCTCGACACCCGGAAGGGTGCGGACCGCCGACAGCACCCGGTCGGCCACCTCCGGTCCCTGCGGACCGACCAGCCCACGCACCTCGACCCAAGTGCGCTCGGAACCCGACCCGAATCGCCGTGCCGGGCTCCCCCCGGCCGCCTCACACAGACCACCGGCAGCCGCACGCGCGACCGCCCGAGGAGACGGCGACCCCGCAGCAACGGATGAGGGCGCCCGCAGGAGCACCGACCCGACACCGAGAACGGTCGCCGCCCCCACAACGGTGGTGTCCAGGGCCGTCGCGGCGCCGACACCCGCAGCCCGGGTCCCGGCCCGCAGGCAGCGGCCCGGGATGGCCGCCAGGCCCCTGGCCACTGCTGTCGCACTCACGACAGACCCACCCGGCAGCACCACTACCGCGAACATCGACACCGCCTCACCGAAGTGCGGGTGCGGTGCTCGTGCTCGAGGATTTCACGGCTGCGGCGTCGATCGAACGGGCCGCGCCTTCACAGAGCCGGTCGACGATGTCTTTCCGGCACCGGATGTGCCGGCTGGGCCGGGCGCAGCGGCGGGTTTGTCGGTCGGTCCCGCAGCCTCCACCGATGCCGCCGCGGATTCGGCGGCGCCCCGATCTCCGGCGGTCGACGTGGTCGCCAATGTCGTCGCAGTCGTCTTGCCAGACCGTGCGGCGTGCAGTTGGTGCAGCACCAGCGCGGTGCCGCCCGCCCCCAGGACGATCGGCCACTCGACCAATCCCGCCGCACCGATCACCCCCATCGTCAACAACGCGGCGGGGGTGGAGTGGCTGCCGACCTTGACCCCCTCGCGCACTCCTGTCGCCGCGCCCCGCATACTTCCGGCCACCGCTCCCACCGCGGCACCACCAACGGCACCGGCGGTGGCCGTCACGGCCTCACCCGCTCCCGTGACCAACCGCGTCGTACCTTGCACAATCCCCATGACATCCACCCAGTTTCACTGGTCGCATCAATGCCCACCGCGACTCGGACGCGTGGGCCGAATTCCCCCGGCCGCAAGCCTAATCCTCGGTGAACCTAAAATGAACCACTGGTGTCCAAGGAGTGGGTCCGCATCTCCGGGCGGCGGCAGCTGTGCGTCACAGGAGCGCATCGTCGACGACGATCCCACCTGCACCGGCCAACGACCGGTGGCCGTGGTGGCCGAGAGGAGGTGCGCATGCTCGTCCTGGTCCGTCACGCGCACGCGGGCGAGAAGAAGCGATGCCCCGGCCCCGACGCCGACCACCCCTGAGCACCCCCGGATACTGACAGGCACGCAGCCTCGTCCCCGCGCTGACCGGCATCGAGCTGCAGGCCCTGTTCGCCTCCGGCGCAACGCAGTTCGTAATGAGGTCCGCCGTGACCGAGAAAACGGACACCCGCTCGTCGCACCGGGACACGATGGAACGGGTACGCCGCGGCGAACGGTTCGCCGTGACACTGCCGATCCTGGGGCGCGTGAGCATCCCCCGCCCCAAGCAGCTGGCCTTCTTCACCGACCTCGGCGCCCTCGCAGCGCTGGGAATCATCGACTGGCCCGTCGCCCTCGTCATCGCGGCGGGCCAGGTCCTGGCCTCCGAGCCACACACCCGCTCACCCACCGGACCGCAGTCGCCGGAGACCGCGTCGCCGTAACCGATGTGCACAACCGCGTTTGCACCGGCGCCGACCGAGGTACACCCGCAAGCAGTGGGTTCCCGCCCCGCCAACCTGCCCCAGCCGCCGCCGGAGTCGGCGGCCGCCGGGCGTCGACAGCTCCGGAGCCATTCGATCAGGGCACCATATCGCGCGGGGCACCCACCCATCGAGGAGGCCGCGATGTCCGGTGCAGGTCCCGTCATCGCACACCCCGAAACCGCGTCGGTCGGCAGTCCGCACACCGCGCTGACGCACGCCCGCACCCAGGTGGGGGTGGTTCGCCGGGTCCGCACCGACCAGACTGGAACAGTGAACGCAGAATTTGTCGTTCTTCTTATCGTGGTCGTCACCGCACTGGGTTTCGATTTCACCAACGGATTCCACGACACCGCGAACGCCATGGCCACCTCGATCGCAACCGGGGCGCTCAAACCCAAGGTGGCGGTGACGCTTTCGGCGATTCTCAACCTGGTGGGCGCGTTCCTGTCGGTCGAGGTCGCCGCGACGGTGGCCAAGGGGATCGTCAACCTCGGTGACACCGGTGGGCAGGCGCTGCTGATCATCGTCTTCGCCGGCCTCGTCGGCGGCATCCTGTGGAACCTGCTGACGTGGCTGCTGGGCATTCCGTCGAGTTCGTCGCACGCCCTGTTCGGCGGCCTGATCGGGGCGACCATCGCCGCCCTCGGGATGGGCGGCGTCGAGTGGTCCGGGGTGGTGAGCAAGATCCTCGTTCCGGCGGTGCTCGCACCGGTGGTCGCGTGCCTGGTGGCCGCCACCGGCACCCGGCTGATCTACCGCATCACCGCGAGAGTCGAGGAAAACGCGAAGGAACAAGGTTTCCGCTGGGGGGCAGATCGGGTCGGCCTCGCTGGTCTCGCTCGCGCACGGTACCAACGATGCTCAGAAGACGATGGGCATCATTTTCCAGGCGTTGGTGGCGTACGGCAGCATCACCGCCGACACCGCGATGCCGTTCTGGGTGAAACTCTCGTGCGCCCTCGCGATCGCCCTGGGCACCTACCTCGGCGGTTGGCGGATCATCCGCACGCTCGGGAAGGGTTTGGTCGAGATCACCTCGCCCCAGGGGATGGCCGCCGAGGCGTCCTCGGCCGCAATCATCCTCACCTCCAGCCACTTCGGCCTCCCGCTCTCGACCACCCAGGTCGCGATCGGATCCATCCTCGGCACCGGGATCGGCAGGTCCGGGGCCGAGGTCCGGTGGGGTGTGGCCGGCCGGATGGCGGTCGCGTGGCTGTTCACCCTGCCCTCCGCCGCCGTGGTCGGGGCGGTGTGCTGGCTGATCGCCGACGTGATCGGCGGGCTGCCCGGCGTCCTCGTGGTGTTCGCGTTGCTCCTGATCGCGGCCGCCGCCCTGTACCTGCGCTCGCGCCGCAACCCGATCGACACCTCGAACGTCAACGAGGAGTGTTCATGGACACCGTGGACTCGCTCTGGCAGGTCGTGCTCATCGGCCTGCTCTTCGGTGCCGGCCTGCCCGCCGTCTTCGCGCTCGGAATCCGGTTCCTGTTGCCGGGGGCCACGACGACCGCGGACGGAACGGCGTCACCCGCACACCGGCCGCTCTGTTCGCCGGGTTGGCATGCTTCGCGGTGATCCTCGTCGCGATCGTCGCCGGAATACTCTTCATCATGAAGGACTTCCTCGCCCACGATTTCGGAATCCACATCTCCTGACGCACAGAAAGGACGACCTGTCGTGCATCGGACATCGATCACCGCAGTCCCGGCGAAGGTTCTGGCCTGGGTTCGCGGCGGCTACCCGCACGGGATCCCCCGGGAGGACTACGTCGCACTGTTCGCCGTCCTGCATCGCCACCTCACCGAGACCGAGGTGGGCGAGATCGTCGACGAACTGTCGGCGCCGGCCGGGCACGCCCTCGAGGACGGCAGGATCGACCGCGCCGAGATCGAGGACGCCATCGCCCACCTGGTCCACGAACACCCCGACGACGACGACATCACCCGGGTGGCCTCCCGCCTGGCCGCGGGCGGCTGGCCGCTCGAGTCGGCGCTCGCGGAGAAAACCCCGCTGGTCAAGGCCCTGCCCCCGTTGTTGGCCAGCATCATCGGCTGGCTGCGCGCCGGTTATCCGCAGGGTGTGCCGGAGAACGACTACATCCCGCTGATCGCCCTGCTGCGCCGGCGCCTGTCCGACGAGGAGGTTCGCGAGATCACAGCGGCGCTCGTCGACCAGGGTGACCTCCCGATCGGCAAGCCGGACATCCAGATGATGATCACCAAGGTCACCAACGAGATACCCCTCGACGTGGACGTCGAGCGGGTCCGCGCCCATCTGGTGGCCGGCGGCTGGGCCATCACGGACGACACGCCGAACGACCATCCGCACTGAGTCGCGCTGATGGTCTGATCGCACCGCATCGAACGCTCGGTATCGGTGCGGGGAGGAGGGCATCAGGTGTTCCACCGCGGCAGCACCCTCACCCGCGACGTACACGAGCTGGACGAGTCGATGCTCGTCGAGCCCGAGTCCCGCCGCCCATTCTGGCGGACCTTCCTGGCCTCCACACCGGGCCGGCTTTCGGTGCTGGCGGTGGTCCTCGTCGCGGCCGCGCTGGCGGCGGGCGTGGTGGCGTTGGCGGTCACCGACGCGCGTCAGCGGGAGATCGACACCCTGCGGACACACTCGGAGCCCCTGGCCGACGCGGCCCAGAGCCTCTACAGTTCGCTGTCGATCGCGGACGCCGCCGCGACGACGTCCTTCCTGTTCGGCGGGTCCGAACCAGTTGGGGTGAGAGAGCGCTACAACCAGGCCGTCGGGGACGCCGCCAACGCGTTGGTGACCGCCTCGACCGGCGTCTCCGCGGCGGATGCGGAAGCAGTCGGTCTGCTGTCGGAGATATCGAGGCGCTTCGCCGAGTACACCAGCCTGATCGCCACCGCGCGCGCCAACGACCGCTCCGGAAACCCGGTCGGACTCACCTACCTCGGTAACGCCTCCTCCATGCTGCAGGGCACCATCCTGCCGCTGGCGCACCGGCTGTGCACCGAGCAGTGGACATCGGTGGCCACCACGCAGACGCGCACAACCCGGCTGCCCGTGCTCGCATTCGCGGTGACGACGTCCGCTCTGCTCGGACTGGTGCTGGCGCAGGTGTACCTGGCACGCAAGAGCCGGCGGCTGATCAACCCCGGCCTGGTCGTGGCCGCGCTGCTGATGGCCGGCCTGCTGGTGTGGTCGGTGGCAGCGTTCATGGTGTCCACCGCGGCGGCCGAGCGCGCCCGGACGGCCGGGACGCAACCGCTCAGCGCGCTCGTGACCGCCCGGATCCTGGCGCAGCAGGCGCGGGCAGATGAAATGCTCGGCATGCTGCGGCGAGGGTCGGACTCCCAATCCGAGGTCGACTTCTCCCGGCACTCGACCGTGCTGTCCGAGATACTCGCCCAACACCGGAACACTTCTCGAGGTGGGGTGGCCGACGCTCCGGTCGCCGACGCCGCCACAGCACTCGACGGGTGGCGGGACACCCACACGGTGCTGCAGGACAGACTCGGGAACGGAGACTATCCGGGGGCGGGCGCCCTCGCCGTCGGCCCCGGCGACGACGCGTCCACCGCCCGGTTCGCCGCACTCGATGACGCGTTGCGGTCGGCGATCGACAAGTTGCGGGACGAGGAACGCGAAGCCAGCGACGACGCGTACCGCGCCACGTCGCTGCTGCCCGTGGGGGCACTCGTGCTCGGCGTGCTCTGCGGGTTCGCCGTCGGCGGGGGCATCTGGCCCAGGTTGAACGAGTACCACTGATGCCCCGGCGCGGAATGGAGACGGGGCCAGGGATCGGCCCGCGCCTCGAGCCGGACCACGGGCGTCGAACATCCCGGGCCGGCCGTTTCGCCGGCGCACTCCTGGCCGCCGGGGTGGTCCTCGCCGGGTGCACAGCCCCCGAACCCGTCACGCCCGCCGTCACCGGTGATTACACCGAGCTGTCCCTGCCGACCGGAACGCAGATCATCCCACCCGCGGGCATCGCCCCCGCGGAGCCACCGGCGCCGTCCACCTGCGGCGCGCTGGCCAGCCTGCGCCCGGCCCCGCCCGTCCCGACCGGCGCCCGGCCACCCGGACGGTTGGTCGCCGACATCCTCGAACGGGGCCGGCTGATCGTCGGGGTCGGCCAGGACACCAACCTGTTCAGTTTCCGTGACCCCACCACCGACACCATCACCGGCTTCGACGTGGACGTGGCGAGGGAGGTCGCACGCGACCTCCTCGGCGACCCGGACAAGATCGAATTCCGGCCACTCACCCCCGCCGGCCGCTTCGACGCGCTCGAGAAGAACGAGGTCGACATCGTCGCGCAGACCACCACCATCACGTGTGAGCGGGCCGAGCGGGTGGCGTTCTCCACCGTCTACCTCGAGGCCCACCAACGCCTGCTGGTGCCGGAGGGGTCGGCGATCTCCGGGCCCGCAGGCCTGGCCGGCGCACGCGTGTGCGCCGCCGCCGACACCACCTCCCTCGACACCATCCGCCGAATCCAACCGCAGGCCACGATCGTCGCCGTCCCCGACCTGGCCGACTGCCTGGTGGTCCTCCAACAGCGTCAGGCCGACGCCGCCAGCAGCGACGACACCATCCTCGAGGGCCTCGCCGCCCAGGACCCCACCCTCGAAATCGTCGGTCCACCACTGGAACCCGAGCCCTATGGCATCGGCATCAACAAGACCAACACCGACCTGGTGCGCCGAGTCAACGGCACCCTCGAACGGATGCGCACGGACGGGACGTGGACGACCCTCTACCGACGATGGCTGACCGCACTCGGCCCGCCCCCCGATCC
>NZ_JAAOQS010000106.1:0-29875 GCF_011603105.1 Rhodococcus sp. A14
CTCGAAGGCGTCGAACATGAGGCGCCCACACACCTGGGCATCGTCCGACGTCGCCTCGCGAATCTGCAGCTCGGTCATTCACCTATTGTCGCGCTTGCGCTGCCGACGGGTGTCCCAATGGCGGATCGGTGAGAGATTGCTTAACCGAGGCTGGGATGGGCGCACGGAATCCTGCGTCCGTCACTCATGGCGACGACGACGGCCGGCTTCTCGCGCCAAGGTGACCGCAGTACCGCGAGAACGAATCCGTCATCGGCGACATCCGCAACACATCTATCGAGGGAACTTGCCACTGCAATGCTCCGCGCACCGCTGGCTGCGAAACCACTGACAGTGATCCACGAACTGTCGGGCGGACCACCGTCAACAGTGGGTGGCCCTGATCGATGAATTTCCAGGCGTTGGATGAACGATGGCCGGAAGTTTCGATCAGGAGCCGCTCGTGGCAACACGCCGACGGTCACCATTTGAGGCGTCTCCCATTGCCCCTCCACTTTGTTCACCATGATGACGCACCTCGACTGGGCGTCCCGGAGCGCAACGGCAGCGACATCCTCACGTACGACGACCAGGTACGGCTCCGCCGTGCCGTCACCGCTCCCACCCGCCCGGAAGCGCGCAATGGCGCTCATCGCTGCCGGATGATCCAGACTGTCCACTGTGTCAGCGTAGATTTCACCCATCCGCTTCCGCTGACGATGCGCGGTACTCGCGTCGGAAGGCGACGTCGCCCATGTGGCCTGGCCCCGCTGTCAGATTGCCGGTTCAGCGGAGCGGATCGCCCGCGTCCCTCTGCGGCGGAGGCGGGCGTCTCGGTAGGGAACGGTGACCGGCACGTCATCGGAAGCGGGTCGTTGACCGAGACTCCTGATCTGCGCGTTCCCGTTTGACCCGTCCGGTGATGATTGTGCTTTCGGGGCGTCAATCGGGACACCCCGAACGATCAGGATCACGCCGCCCGCTCCGGTTAGTGGCGATTCGGTGAACCGATTGAAATGGGGCTCTATTGCTGTGATCGTGGGTGAATTCCGGTCCTGGTGAGGGCGCACGCCGTTGTCCCAGTAGCGTTCTGGCTTGTCTAGGGTCAGTCGGCTACATGTGTGGAGAACGGCGTGCGCGAAGCCAGGATATGGCGTCAGGTGTTGGGTGTCGAAAAGACGGTGATCGAGCACGTCGATTTTGACGAATCGGCCGCGGCGGTGATTGTCGCGGTCCGGCCGCAGGCCCGGGCCCGGTCCCGGGGCGGGGTGTGCGGTCGGCGCAGCCCCGGCTACGACGGCGGTGCCGGGCGGCGGCGATGGCGCGGCCCGGACTGCGGCCTGGTCCGCACCTTTATCGAGGCCGACGCCCCACGGGTGTCCTGCCGCGAACACGGGGTCACGGTGGCCGCGGTGCCCTGGGCCCGGCACACCTACTCGTTCGACCAGACGGTGGCGTGGCTGGCCACGCACACCTCGAAGGCCGCGACGTGCGAGGTGATGCGCACCGCGTGGCGCACGGTCGGGGCGATCGTGGACCGGGTGTGGGCCGACACCGCACCCGCCCGGGACCCGCTGGCCGGGCTGCGTCGGATCGGGATCGACGAGATCTCCTATAAGAAGGGCCACAAGTATCTGACGGTCGTCGTCGACCACGACTCCGGTCGGCTGGTGTGGGCCGCCCCTGGCCGGGACGCGGCCACCCTGTCCGGGTTCTTCGACCGGCTCGGGCCCGAACGCTGCGCGAAAATCACCCACGTCACCTCGGACGCGGCCGGGTGGATCGGATCGGTGGTGGCCCGGTACTGCCCGGATGCGATCCGCTGCGCGGACCCGTTCCACGTGGTCGCCTGGGCCACCGAAGCCCTCGACGCGGTCCGCCGGGCCGCGTGGAATCGGGCCCGGGCCACCGAGAACGCCTCCCGCGGCGGCGGTGGGAAACCACGCCGCCGCCCGAAGGCCGGACCAGCTCGAACGGTGAAACGCAGCCGGTGGGCGTTGCTGAAGAACCCGGACACCCTCACCGTCGGGCAGCAGGCGACGCTGCGGTGGATCGAACTGCACGATCCCGTGCTGCACCGCGCCTACCTACTCAAGGAAACCTTGCGGTTGATCTTCCAACTCCCGGCCGAGAACGCCGCCACCGAACTCGATCGATGGATCGGCTGGGCGAGACGGTCCCGGATCCCGGCCTTTGTCGCGTTGCAGAAAAGCATCCGCGCCCACAAACCCGCCATCCTCGCCGCCATCGAACACGGCCTGTCGAACGGGCGCATCGAATCGGTCAACACCAAAATCCGCCTCATCACCCGACGCGGATTCGGGTTCCACACCCCCGAGGCCGTCATCGCACTCGCGATGCTCAGCCTCGGAGGCGCTCGACCACAACTACCCGGCCGAACCCACCCACGAATGAGTCAGTAGCGACGTTGTCCCTGGCGGGACGCCCATTCAGGACTGAAAATGATCTCGTGGTCGCCTGTCGACGCCGTGGCTCTCTAGTTCTTCGAGACTGTTCAGTAGCGGGGCGCGGGGATCACGCCGTGGGCCCTTCAGTGTTGCCATTCGATCACCGAGCACGAGGATCAGATTCTTACTCCTTTCCCTCCTGTGACCCCCACGGGCGACCACCTGTGACACGTCGATACGCCGAGGATAGGAGCAGAAGATGCTGACAGAATCCCGCGACGAGGAACAAATCATCGCCAGGGTCGCGGCACTCGACATCGGCAAGGCGGAAGTGGTGTGCTGCGTCCGGGTCCCGGGGAAGGGCGCATCCACTCCGCGACTACAGGAGGTGACCACCCATTCCACGATGACCCGGGCGCTGACCGAGCTGGCCAACCACCTGGTCGACCTCGGGATCGAACGCGTGGTGATGGAAGCAACGTCTGATTATTGGAAACCAGTCTTCTACCTCTTGGAGGCACACGGACTCGACCCGTGGCTGGTCAACGCCCGCGACGTTAAACACCTACCGGGTCGACCGAAGACCGATGTGCTCGATGCGGTGTGGCTGTGCAAGGTCGCCGAACGGCAGATGCTGCGCCCGAGCTTCGTGCCCCCGCGCCCGATCCGGCAGCTGCGGGATCTGACCCGCTACCGCAGCACTCTCGTCGCCGCCCGCACAGCGGAGAACAACCGGATCGAGAAACTCCTCGAGGACGCCCCGTTGACTGAACTACGGAAGGTGTTTTCCGTGTTCGGCGGACTGATCCCAGGGTGTGTGGTTACGGTTCGGCCTCGTGACTGGAGAAACGGGTATGCCGCGGGATCTGGAGTCGTTGATTGTGCCGCGGCTGGGGTCGGTCGTGGCCACTGGCGAGGTGTTCGAGCCGTATCGGCTCCTTGACCCCGGTGGCGGCGTCGTCGGACCGGTCGCGGCATTCCTGCGGGAACTGCAGGCGTGCGGTCGCTCGGAGAGCACCCTGCGGTCCTACGGTCTGGACCTGCTGCGCTGGTTCCGGTTTGTGTGGGCGATCGAGATCGGGTGGGAGCGCGCGACTGCGGTCGAGGCCCGTGATTTCTGCTGCTGGATTCAATTGGTCGACAAGCCATCCGGTGTGTCGTCACGGAGTCGAGGCGACGATGAGCTGTCGGCGTCGGCCGCGCGGGGACGGACGCCGGTCCCGAACCCGGTGACCGGCAAGCCCGCGCCTGGCGACAGGTACGCGGCGGCGACCGTGGCGCACTGCGAGACGGTGTTGCGCGGTTTCTACGAGTTCCACCTCGAGGCCGGCAGTGGGCCGATGGTCAATCCGTTCCCGCTGGCACGGCACCGCCGGGCCGGGCGGGCGAATGCGCATCACAACCCGATGGACGCGTTCACGGCCGAACGTCGTGGCCGGTTTCGACCGAGGGTGCCCTCGCGGGTGCCGCGCCAGATCCCGGACGAGATATTTGACGAGCTGTTCGCCCGGCTGGGGTCGCATCGGGATCGGGCGCTGGTGGCGTTCTGGGTCTCGACCGGGGCTCGGGCCTCGGAGCTGTTGGGGGCCACGGTCGCCGACGTCGACCCGGGGCAACAGCTGATCACCGTGATCCGGAAGGGCAGCCGGGCGTTGCAGCAGTTGCCCGCCTCGTCGGACGCGTTCGTGTGGCTGCGGCTGTATCAGGTGCAGCTGACCGGTCTGGTGCCGGCCGGTCGGGATCAGCCGTTGTGGTGGACTTTACGGAAGCCGTTGCGCGCGTTGAACTATCATGCGGCTCGGGCGATGTTCACCCGGGCCAACGAGTCGTTGGGATCGAACTGGACGCTGCACGATCTTCGGCACACGGCAGCCTATCGGATGGCCCGCGACCCACAGATGACGCTGACCGACGTGCAGTGGGTCCTTGGACACGCCCACCTGTCCACCACCCAGCTTTACACCAATGCCCCGGTCGAGGACATGATCGCCGAGGTACTGGCCCACCACGACCGGCGTGCGGCCGGGCCCACGGCGCCACCGGACGGCAGCGGCGAGCGGCTGAGCTACCGCCCCGAATCACTGCGGGTGCTGTTCGGGGGACCGGACCGGTGAGCGCCGCCGCGCAGGTGGGCGGAGTCTCGCACGCAGGGTTGTATCAGGGAGCCCGGCCCGAAGCCCGGACCGAGGCGGGGTCGTCGAGTGTGCTGGCGTCGCTGCGCCGGTTCCCGCCCCGCCCGCTGCCGGACAGCTGGCCGGAAACCGTGCAACCCCGGCAGCTGATCGTGGCTCGGCTGCTGACCGAGCCGTTCACCACGGTCTCGGCGGGCCTGCAGCCCGGGCGGCGCCGCGGTCTGACTCGGGTACTCGACTGGCTCGAGCACCAGCCCGGCGACAGCTGGCAGGACCGGTGGCTCGCCTCGGGCGCCGACGCCGAGGGCAACATGGCCTGGCGGCGGCTGCCCGCCACCGACCGGTCCCGGGCGGACACCGAACACGGCCGGCTCGCGGTGGCCCGGGGCATGTCGCTGCTGGTCTGCGGCGACGTGATCCGTCCGAGCCTGGGTTGGCTGATGACACCGAGCACCCCCAGGGATCTGGCCGCCGAGTTCGCCCGCAGCCGCGACGCGGCCGGGTTCGAGAAACTGGCCGTCCTGTGCCGAGGCGCGGGCGTCAACACGCACACCGCTCAGCTCGCGATGCGGCGGATCGCGGCCATCCTGGCCGCCAAGGGAGGGCGGGTCGACGACATCACCGTCGGCGACTGTCTGGAGCTGCTGCGGGTCGTCGAGGACCAGCAGGCCGGAGCGGCGGCCGGCAGCCCGTACTTCTATCAGCTGCTGCGCGCCGCCGGTGTGCTCGGCGATGGCGCGCCGACGGCGAGGGGCCTGCGGACGCAGGGCCAGCTCAGCTGCGAGCAGCTGATCGACCGCTACGGCATCGACTGCGCGCCGGTGCGTGATCTGCTGGTGGACTACCTGCGTGAACGCCAGCCGGCCCTGGACTACGCCAGCTTGCACAAGCTCTCCTACACCCTGGGCCGTCTGTTCTGGCGGGACCTGGAGATCCACCACCCCGGCATCGCGTCGCTGCGCCTGCCCGCCGAGGTCGCGACCGCCTGGAAGCAGCGCATCGCGACCAAAACGGTCCGTCGGACGATCGACGGACAGCTCACCGCGTGCACCGAGCCGCGGATCAATGCCGCCGACCATTTGATGACGGTGCGCGCCTTCTACCTCGACCTGAGCCAATGGGCCGCCGAAGACCCGTCCCGATGGGGACCGTGGGTGGCGCCGTGCCCGATCCGCGACACCGACGCGGCCGCGCAGAAGAAGAAGCGCTCGCACCGCAAGTCCCGGATGGATCAGCGCACCCGCGAACGCCTGCCCGTGATGCCCGTGCTGGTCGACACCGTCACCAAGGCTCACCACGACGCCGTCGAGCGGCTACAGGCGGCACAGGACACCGAGCCGGGCGCGCTGTTCACCGCCGCGGGTCAGACGCTGCGCCGCTCGGTCACCAGCCACGCCACGGCCGGGAAGACCTGGGCCGAAGACCCGGACACAGGCAAGCGCAGTGATCTCACTCACGAAGAACACCAAGCATTTTGGACGTGGAGTGCCGTCGAGGTGCTTCGACACACCGGCGTCCGCATCGAAGAGCTCACCGAACTGTCGCACCACAGCCTGATCCACTACAGAGTGCCCGCCACCGGCGAACTCGTTCCGCTGCTGCAGATCGCGCCGTCCAAGACCGACACCGAACGGCTGCTGGTGATCAGCCCGGAACTGGCCGACGTGCTCTCGGCGATCATCACCCGCGTCCGGGACGACACCGGCGCCGTCCCCCTCGTGGTCGCCTACGACTACCACGAACGAGTCTGGAACCCACCGATGCCGCTGCTGTTCCAGCGCCGTCTCGGTGGTGAGCCCCGGCCCATCACCGGGCACGCGATCCGCACGCTGATCGCCGCCGCCCTTGCCGGCACCGGACTCACCGCCGTCAGCGGAGAGCCGCTGCGGTTCGTGCCCCACGACTTCCGCCGGATCCTGATCACTGACGCGATCATGCACGGAATGCCGCCGCATATAGCCCAACTCGTCGCCGGACATCGCGATATCAATGTCACCATGGGCTACAAAGCCGTCTACCCCGAAGAAGTCATCAACAGCCACCGCGCCTTCATCGCCCGACGCCGGGCCCTGCGGCCCAGCGAGGAATACCGCACACCGACCGACGAGGAGTGGGAGGAGTTCCTCGGACACTTCGAACGACGCCGGGTCGCCCTCGGCACCTGCGCACGCTCCTACGCGACACCATGCATCCACGAACACAGCTGCATCCGCTGCCCGCTCCTGCGCCCCGACCCGGACCAGCGGACCAGACTGATCCAGATCCGCGACAATCTCCTCGATCGCATCGCCGAGGCCCACCGCGAACGCTGGCTCGGCGAGGTCGACGGGCTCAACGTCAGCCTCGAAGCCACCCGCAACAAGCTCGCCCAACTCGACACCCTCACCGCTCGGCGCCGCCCCGTCCACATCGGCATGCCCGCCGCCCCCACCTGACAACGAAGACCGCCGCTCAACAGCACAAGTCAAGATCATTTAGTTCAGAGAAGCCTGCATAAAACTCTCCGTCGTCGCCTCCGACATCTTCGGAGTCTCCGGACGGGAGATGATGGATGCCCTGATAGACGGGCAAAACGACCCGAAGGTGTTGGCGCAGATGGCGCGGGCCCGGATGCGGACAAAGATCGCCTGCCTCGAGGAGGCCCTCGACGGGCACTTCGATCACCACCACGCGTTCCTGCTCACCCGGATGCTGGGCCGGATCGATACCCTCGATGCCGACATCACGGCGGTCGACGAACAGATCGAGGCGCACATGGCGCCTTTCGCGGCGGCGGCGGCCCGGCTCGATGAGATCCCCGGGATCGGCCCGGTGGTTGCCGCGACCATCATCGCCGAGGTCGGGGTCGACATGTCGAGGTTCCCCACCGCCGGGCACCTGTGTTCCTGGGCGAAATTCTCCCCCGGCATCAACTCCTCGGCCGGAAAGACCAAGGGCAACGGTTCCTCCGGGCATGGCAACCGGTACCTGGCCGCAGCCCTCGGTGAGGCCGCCGTGATGACCCGCAGGACCGACACCTTCCTCGGTGCCCGCTACCGCCGGCTGGCGAAACGGGGAAAGAAACGCGCCATCGTCGCCGTCGGTCGCTCCATCCTGGTCGTCGTCTGGCACCTGCTCTCCGACGAACAGGTCACCTTCCACGACCTCGGTTCCGATCACTACACCCGCCACATCCACCCGGACACCAAGAAACACAGTCACATTCGGCAACTCGAAGCGCTCGGCTACACCGTCACCCTCGCCCCGGCAGCCTGATTCGAACCAGCACCGATCCGAACCTCGTGAGACCACCTCACTGCGGGCATCACAACGCGTGTCCCGACCGCACGCACCTCACCCCATTTTCGGATCAGAGCCTGAAATGGCGCGCCGCAGCACGATGGCGGATCCGCCACGGCTCGCCACCCGCCGTGAGATTCCGCCTCGGGATTCGAGACCCGCCGCGCAGCCACATCGAATGCAATCTCAGCCATTGGCCAAGTGGCCACTGAGTGGCCCTCCGATCTGAGATTTGGCCACGAGTCTCAAGACCCTACAGGTTGTACCTGACGTGTCTACCTCGGCCACCACCACAACAGGCCCATGCCGTCCAGCCAGTAGATCCACTGGTAGATGTCCGGATGGATGAAGTAGTTCCAGTCCATTACTTATTCACCTCGATCCAGTCCACGAGCTGTTGTTGGCCACCTTCGGTGTCCCCCAAGAGGATGCGGTGTCAGGACCCGCACGTCATCTCTCCATATTGATGTATCGACGGCACAACCTCACAGTTACCACCGACCTGGAACACCGGTAACGGCTGCGCCCCCAATCCTGGGGTGTGTGCTCGCGGTGCAATACGCAACAAAATGCGCCATCCACCCCAAGCCGTCCCCTCGGGATCTGCTGGTCGGATCGGCGAGCGCTCCGGGTCGGCCCCGGCGAACTCGGGCGGTCCTGAGGCCCTGGCCGGGGTCGGCGTTCTTTCGAGGGCATCGTCTTCGGGGTGGATCCTTCTAGTCGGATTATCCACCAGCGTCCGGCTCGGCGGGGCTCAGCAGTTGTCGCACCCACCGCGGGCGGCGCAGAACGGTATCGGTCGATCAGGGACAACGCTGCAACCGACTCACACCGAAATCTTGACCTGAGCTCTGGTGTCCTCCGGGCGTAGCGGTCGCGCGTGGAGGTCGGGAGGATGGACGAGTTCGCTGGGGTGTGCGGGTCTACTCGTGGGGTTGCGGGTGTTCGGCGAGTTCTCGGAGGCGGTCGCGCATCTCGTTCGGGTTGATGTCGGCGAGGTGGGTGAGGATTCGGGTGCCGGTGCAGGTGGTGTCGGCGAGGAGGGCGAGTAGGAGGTGTTCGGTGTCGATGGTGTCGTGTCCGATTAGGGAGGCTTCGCGCAGGCTTTGGGCGAGGGCCTTCTTCAGTGTCGGGGTGAAGGGGGGCCCGGCACATTCGCTGTCGGTGTTCGGGTAGGCGGGGATCTCGTCGAGGGCGCTGTCGATGTGGGGGCCGGTGATCCCCCAGGAGGTGAGGGTGGCACCGGTGGGGCCGCCGGCGGCGACGATGCCGGTGAGGAGGTGTTCGGTGCCGAGGTGGTTGTGGTGGTGGGTTCGGGCCGCGTCGGAGGCAAGCACGACGACGTGGCGTGCTTGGTCGCTGAATTTGTCGAACACCGTTGATCACTCCCTCGGCGAGTGCCCTGCGCGTGGGTGGAGAGCTGTCGCCCTTCCAGTCTCCGTGTGGGGGCGCTGAGCCTGCAACGATGAGTCGCCTCGGTGAGGATGGTTCGGTGCTCGGTTGCGGCTCCGGGTGACTCGGTGCGCATGCAGGCGTGGGGCCGCGCAGTGCGGGGTACGTGGGATGGCACGGACCGGCGTCCACAGGTCCGGCGAAGAATCGCACCGGGCCACACCGGGAGCTGCGCTTCCACCTGGGGTAGTCGCGCCCCGCCGGGCTCGTGAAACGGTCCTCGCGGGCTGACCGGGTGCCGGACGTCTTGGGGCCGTGCCGCTCGCCGTTGCTTCCGATGTGCGGCACCGGGCCTGGTTGATCGACCGCATATCACCGCGGGGTGTCATGGGGGTGCCGGCGAGAGTCGGGTCGGGCGTCGTTCGCTTTCGGACGGGGATCCGATCAGTCCTTGTCTGACCCGAAAATAGGATTGGTGAGTGGGCAGGCCGAAGGCACCCGGCGGAGCCGGGTTATGTTGTTTTGCTGCTGTGGGTTTGGGTTAGGCGGCGGTGTCGGTGATGACGGCCTTGCCGTCGCGGATGGCGATGTGCTGACCGGTAAGTGTCTGGAGTTGGGTGGCGAGGTCGCGGGCGCGGCGGTGCTTGTTGATCCGGGATTCGTAGTATCCGGGCCCGAGGTCGCAGAATGTGGCGTCCGGGTCGGAGAGCAGGTGGTAGACGACGGTGAGTACCGAGTTGCCGGTGGCGACGATCGCCTTCTGCTTGCCGCGGCGTCGCGCGAGGCGCCGATAGCGGGTGCCGAGGAAGGTGTCGGCCCGGGAGTTGGCGAACGCGATTCGACCAAGAGTGCCCGCCAGCCATGGGTTGCCCTTGCCGCGGCCCTTGCTCATGGACTTGCCGGCCGACTGGTGGGTCTGCGGGCAGAACTTCGCCCACGACACCAGATGCGCGGCGGATGGGAATCGGGTCATGTCAACCCCGGTCTCGGCGATCAACTCGGCGGCGGCAACGGTGTTCACGCCGACGATGTCAGCGAGGCGGGTCGCCTCTCGGGAGAAAGGGTTGATCGCGTCCTCGATCAGCGCGTCGAGTGCGGCGATCTGGTCGCCGATCCTGTCACTGTTGTCGAGCATCATCTTCAGAATCGTCGCGTGGTGGTCGGTGAAGAATCCGCGCAGCGCCTCTTCGAGCTGATCGGTCTTCTTCCGCGCACCGCTCTTGGCCAGCCCGGCCAGCGTCCGCGGATCCCGCTCTCCGGCGATGAGGGCGTGCATCATCGCCCGTCCGGATACGCCGTGCAGCTCCGAGAGCACCGACGAGATCTTGATCTGGGCATCCTCGAGCAGCTTCTCGACCCGTTGCTGCTCGCGGGTGCGGTCCTGCACCAGGGCACGGCGGTAGCGGGTGAGGTCACGTAGCCGGCGGATCTCGGGCGGCTGCACCAGCGACGGCCGGCACATGCCACGCTCGGCCACCTTCGCCAGCCACACCGCGTCGGCCCGATCGGTCTTCGCCCTGCCCGGCACGTTCTTCACCTCGCGGGCGTTGACCAGCCAGCAATCGAAGCCCTCGGCTTCGAGAAGGTAGTAGACACCCTTCCAGTAGGTGCTGGTGGATTCCATCACCACCCGCTGCACCTGCCAGTGCCGCAACCAGGCCACCATCGCCAGCAGCTGTGCGGTGGTCGTGCCGTAACCGCGCAGCTCCTGCATTCGCCTACCGGGCCACTGCGGGTGCGACACCCGCACACACGCCTCCAGTACGGCTTTGCCGAGATCCAGCGCCGCGACCCGCTCCACTAACAGTTCGACATCGTCGACCTCATCCATGACGAAACTCCTTCCCACCGAACCGATTGCATGAACGCGGTCGCCCGCAGGAACCGAACAGGGAAAAGGAAAGAGTCGGACCCTCGTGCTCGTGGCAACAATGCGCAGCCCCACCATCGGCTCCCCGGATCAAACTGTTATTCGGGCTCACCGGCGCCAAGAAAAGATCGACCTCGGCGAGCGACCGCACCCGATTTTCCCGCATGCGCGGGCGTCCCCGGAAGGGACCACCCAACTGTTATGTGGGTCGGCTACCGTGGGCGTTTGTGACAGCAGGCAGTGCGGGGCGTGCTCGCAAGATGACGCCGAGCCCTGAGTTTGGGCTCGACTTCGCTCGGGAATGGGTCGAGTTCCTCGATCCCGACAACGCCGAGCACCTCATCGCCGCGGATATGACGTGGCTTCTCTCGCGCTGGACCTGCGTGTTCGGCACCCCGGGCTGCCAGGGCATCGTCGCGGGCCGACCCGACGACGGCTGCTGCTCGCACGGCGCGTTCTTCACCGGCGAGGAGGATGTCGCGAGGTTGCGCGAGTCGGTGAAGCTGCTCAGGCCCGAGGGCTGGCAGTTCATGAAGCAGGGTCTCGGGATGAAGGGGTACATCGAGGAGGCGAGCTCGACGACGAGCCGGGGCTGCGTACCCGCCGCTACCGGGGCGGGTGCATCTTCCTCAACCGCCCTGGATTCGCGGGTGGCATCGGGTGCGCACTGCGTGCGATGGCCCT
Organism: Rhodococcus sp. A14; assembly: GCF_011603105.1. Lineage (NCBI taxonomy): Bacteria > Bacillati > Actinomycetota > Actinomycetes > Mycobacteriales > Nocardiaceae > Rhodococcus > Rhodococcus sp. A14. The sequence goes on from NZ_JAAOQS010000106.1 coordinate 11,745, forward strand.
CAGGCGTGGCATCGAGCCCCTCGAGGTGAAGCCGGGCAGCTGCCGAAACCACTGCAACACGAGCTAATTGACCATACTTCATGGGGTTCTCCTATGAGCCGACCCGTCGGCTCGATGCGTACGGAAATGGTGCTGCGAATGTGCTGCGTGAAGTCGCAGCAGAGTGACGTGCGTACGTCAGACGGACTACTGTACGCAAGACGGTCGTGACACTAGGGATGCCGTGCACCGCTGTCAACCCGCACTATGGGCGGCCCCACACCCCTTGTGGGGAAGACGCCAGCGCGCCCGTGCGCCCCGATCATGAACGGGGCGAACGGGCGTCACATGCTGGAGAGCGGTGTCGGGGGTGCGGGGTCAACGAACTTTCTGCGCACGGTGCCGGAGATGCTGAACACCACTGACCGCGAGGGCGGTAGCCAACACCAGATACAGAGTGATGGTGATGGGACTGTCGACGAGGATGCCGAGGCTGCCTTCGGACACCGCCAGCGCGCGCCGCAACTCCGTTTCTGCCATCGGCCCGAGGATCACCGCGATCAGGACCGGCGCCAGGGGAATGTTGTAGCGGCGCATGATGACACCGATCAGTCCGATGCCCACCAGCAACCACAGGTCGATGACGGACGAGCTGATGGCATAGATCCCGAGCATGGAGAACACGGTGATGCCGGCATAGAGGTAGTGCCGGGGGATCGTCAACAGTTTCGCCCAGACCCCGGCGAACGGCATATTGATCATGACCAGAATGACCAGACCGATGAAGAGGGACGCCAGCAGGGTCCAGACGAGGTCGCCGCTGCGCTCGAACAGCAGCGGGCCGGGCTGCATGCCGTATTGCTGGAAGGCGGCGAGCATGATGGCCGCCGTCGCCGAGGTCGGCAATCCTAGTGCCAGCAGGGCGCCCATTGCAGTACCCGCGGTCGCGTTCGCGGCGGCCTCCGGAGCCGCCAGGCCCCGGATGGAACCGGTGGTGCCGAACTCGGTGTCGTTGCTCCGCTTGGCCAGGTGCTTTTCGGTCCCGTAGGCCATGAAGGTAGGCACCTCGGAGCCGCCGGCAGGAATGAGACCGAAGGGCGCCCCGAACGCCGTGCCGCGCAGCCAGGCGGGCAGTGCCCGGCGGAAGTCGGCGAGGGTGAGCCGAGCCCTGCCGCCAGACGGTGTCCTGGTTGCCACGGGGTCCCGGTGAATTCGGGTGCAGACGTAGAAGACCTCGCCGAGAGCGAGCAGGCCGACGGTGACGACGACAACCGAGATTCCGTCGAACAGTTGCGGCATACCGAGTGTGAAGCGGGCGGTACCACTCGGTCCGTCGATGCCGACCAGGGCGAGGGCGAGACCGATTCCGAGGGCGGCCAGACCGCGGATGACCGATTCGGACACCACGGCTGAGATGGCGAGGAACGCGAAGATCGCCAGCGCGAAGTACTCGGCCGGTCCGAAGACCGTGGCGAGGCGGACCAAGGTCGGGGCGAAGAACACCACCATCGTGGTGGCGATCATGCCGCCGATGAAAGCCCCGATGGCGGCGGTCGCCAGCGCCTTGGCGGCCCGGCCACTGCGAGCCATGCGATGTCCTTCGAAGGTGGAGGCGATCGCCGAGGAATTGCCGGGGGTGTTGAGAAGGATCCCGGACGTGGAGTCCCCGAAGAGGCCGCCGAAGTAGATGCCGGCGAACATGATGAACGCAGCGGTCGGTTCCAGGGAAAAGGTCACCGGCAACAGCAAGGCGACGGCCATCGACGAGCCGAGGCCGGGCAGGACGCCCACGGCCGTGCCCAGAAGCGCTCCGATCAACACCCACAGCAGATTCATCGGAGTCAGGGCCTGCGCGAAGCCCTCGAACAGCAACGGAAGCTGATCCATCAGAACATCCCTCCCACGAACCCCCACGGCAGCGGTAATCCCAGGCCGGCGCTGAATGCGAGCTGGATGACGGACGAGAACAACAGCGCGACACCGACGTCGAACACCGGGCGCGTACTGCCCAGGGCCCGGGCAACCACCCAGAACAGCAAGGCGGCGCAGAGGATCCAGCCCACCGGGTTGAGCAGGACGATGAACACGATGGCGGCAGCGAGCACCTGCGCGAGGGTGCGCCAGTCCGAGTACGTCTTCCAACGCGGCGACTTCGGTGCGGGGCGGGCGTCGGTGCGCTCGTCGCCGACGTCACCGAGGTCGCGGAGCATCTCGGCGGAGAAGTCGCCGTGTCCGGGATGCGGTTCGGTATCGGGCACGCGGGGGTGCCGCAGGATATCGATGGCCAGCGCGGTCGCTGTCCCGTACAGCACGGCGCAGACGATGATCGGGAAGAACTGCGGGCCCGGGACGGCGGTGCCGAGGACGTGCATGGAGACGGTGCCGATGGTGAAGCAGACGGCCAGCACGTAGAGCAGTGCGGCGACCACGAATTCGCTGCGACCGGTCCAGAATCGTCGTCGCTGCGAAGCGCTGGTCGACGGGACGGCGTGGCTGTGGATGATACTCATCGTCCGAGTTCCTCGATGATGTCTTGGGCTCGTGCGACCTCGAGTTCGATGAACTGCGCGAACTCGGTGTCGGTCGAGAAGGTGTCGGTCCAGTTGTTGCGGTCGATGGCCTCTTGCCACTGCGGTGAGTCCCGCATCTCGGTGACGATGTCGACGAGTTCTCGTTTGGCCTCATCGGTGACGCCGGGGGCTGCGACGACGCCCAACCAGTTCGACATGGCCACATCCACGCCCTGTTCGCGGAACGTCGGCAGATCGATTCCGTCGATGCGCTCGGGTGCGGAGATGGCCAGGGCCCGCAGGGTGCCGGCTTCGATCTGGTCACTGACTTCGTTGTAGCCGGACACTCCGGCCGTGGTGACGTGGGAGAGCAGGGCGGACAATGCTTCTCCTCCTCCGGAATAGGGGATGTAGTTGACCTCTCGCGGATCGATGCCGGTCTGTTTGGCGAGCAGACCGCTCAGGAGATGGTCGATTGAGCCGAGGGAGCCACCACTGACCGAGGTTCCGCCGGGGTCGCGCCGCCACGCGGCGATGAAGTCGTCGAGGGTCTGAATCGGAGAGTCCGCGGGGACGACCAATGCCGCGTAATAGTCGGCCATGCGGGCGATCGGCACGACGTCGGCGAGGGACTCGGGATTGTCCGACAGTTCCACCGCGCCGACCATCACCCCGCCGGTGACCATCAGGGCATCCTCGCGTCCCGGGTTCTGGACGAATTGGCTCAATCCGATGGTGCCGCCCGCACCGGGAACATTGACGACCTGGGGATTGTTCACCGTTCCCTGACCGCGCAGTGCTTGCTGAGCCTCCCGTGCGAAGCCGTCCCACCCGCCGCCGGGAGCCGCGGGGGCAACCAGGGTGAGTTTGCTGCGTGCGGTGGCCGTTCCTCCCGAGGAGGCGGCGTTGACGAAGGCCAGCACGGTGACTGCGGCGACCAGGAGGCCGAACAGAACGGTAGGGAGCGGCTTCATGGCGGGTCCTCTCCCCGGACGCGTTCGAGGTCGGCGGTGCTCATCGGTCGGCGACGTGCGTGCAGCGCGCGGCATGGCTAGCGACCGGTGAAGTACAGGCGGCGGGCGAAGTCGGCGACCGCTTCGCTCATCGCGGCGGGCTGCTCGGGCGCCAGTGCATGCCCGGCGTCAGGGATGACGGACACGGTGACGCGCTCGCCGAGCATCGGCTTGAAGATGTCGGGCACGACGACCGCGTCGAACTGGGCTTGCAGGTCGAGCATAGGGGCCGTGCCACCGGCGAAGTAGGCGTCGACCGGGGTCACGTTGCGCGCGTGTGCCTGTGCGCGGTGGGTCTCGGGGAACCACCCGGTCAGCCACGGACGGGGGTCGTGGCCGGGGGCGAAGAACGCTTGCTGAAGGTAGCGGAGGCGCTGTGCTTCCGGCAGCGACAGATCGCCGGCCCCGTCGATGGCCTCACGCAACCTGCCGTAGGGCTTCTCGGTGGACTCGGGAGGCAGCTTGCCGGCCGACGCCGCGGCCATGACCAGCCCGCGCACCAGCTCCGGCCGGTCCTGAGCCAACATTCGCGCCGGCTGGCTGCCCCAGGCGTGCCCGACCACGACCGCGGGCCCGGCCTGCTCGTGGTCGAGAACAGCCGCCACATCCGCCGCGAAGGCGTGCATATCGAGGTGGTCCATCGGCCCCTTGCTCGCACCGATCCCGCGTGGCTGGGGGCGCAGAACCCGGAAACCGGCAGCGGTGAGGCGGGGAGCGACGTCGTCGTAGTCCTCGGCTGCGCGACCGAGGGACGGCAGGATGACGATCACGGGACCGCGGCCCTGGCTCAGGGTTTCGATCTGAACATCGTTGTAGGCGAAGATCGTTCGTTCCACCTCCGCCGAGGTGCCGGGGGCCGGGGCAGGTGATGCCGTCGAGGGCGCGGTCGCTGCGCCACGCAGCGGGCCGGGGGGTAGGTCACTCGGGTTCACAGGGTTCCCTTCATGCCGAATCGGCAGGTATCGAGTTCTGAGGTGGGGAGGGGAGAGATGTCCGGAACCCACACGCCAGACGAGGGCGAAGCGGGCTCACCGCCCGCTGAAATGTTCGACAGACGTACATCCGTACGGCTGTCGAATACGCTAAACGTGCTCCACGACACTGTCAACACCTCACCGTGACTGCCATCACTGTACGTTGACCTGCTCCATTCGACCTTGAGTGCTGTGGTCGACGCCCGAGCGGGTGTTGACAGAGATTCACGCCACTCCGTATCGTCGTGAACGTCTTACGTACAAATGTACGTCCTGCGAACAAATGGACTTCGATATGTCTGACTCGACCCCCGCGGCACCCGCGAAACGCCCGTCGCTCTTGCGCAAGGCCTTCACCACCCACCTGTACGTCACCGTCCTGGTCTCGATCGTCCTGGGCGCGGTGGTCGGGCTGATCTGGCCGAACGTGGGTACCGCCCTGCAACCGCTCGGTGACGGCTGGATCTCGTTGATCCGCATGCTCATCGGCCCGGTGGTCTTCTGCGCGATCGTGACCGGCATCGCCTCGGCCGGCCAGCTCGCCGGAGTCGGTCGCATCGGCCTCAAGGCACTCGTCTACTTCGAGGTCGTCACGACGATCGCGCTGATCGTCGGCCTCGTCGTGGTGGACGTGATCAAACCCGGCGCCGGCGTCAACGCCGACCCGGACGACCTGGCGATCACCGGATCGGCGGAGAAATACATCTCCACCGCCGAGAACACGCACTGGTACTCGTTCCTGATCAACATCATTCCCGACACCGTGGTCAGCGCCTTCACCGGACACAGCATCCTGCAGGTGCTGCTCGTCGCACTGCTGTTCGCGATCTCCCTGCGTGCGGTCGGCACCCCCGCGGCACCGGTGGTCAAGGGAATCAATATCGTCGGCGACATCTTCTTCGACATGGTCCGGCTGGTGCTGTACTTGGCACCGATCGGCGCCTTCGGTGCAATGGCATACGCCACCGGTGCCTACGGCTGGTCCACCCTGCAGAGCCTGGCCTCGCTGGTCGTGACGTTCTGGGTCACCGGAATCCTGTTCTGCCTGACCGTCTTCGGCATCATCTGCCGGATGGCCGGCATCCGGGTGCTGCGCCTGTACGGCTACTTCAAGCCCGAGATCCTGGTGACCCTGGGAACGTCGAACTACGAGGCCGTCATGCCGCAGCTGATGGAAAAACTCATCAAGATCGGCTGCCCGCCCCGCATCGTAAACCTGGTCGTTCCCGCCGGATACGCCTTCAACTCCGACGGCGTCTGCCTCTACCTCGGGTTCTCCTCGTTGTTCCTGGCCCAGGCCTTCGGCATCGACATGAGCTTGACCCAGCAACTCGCCCTGCTCGCCGTCTTCCTCATCACCTCCAAGGGTGCGGCCGGGGTGGCCGGCGCAGGATTCGTCATCCTCGCCGCGACCTTGCCCACCACCGGGGTCATCCCGGTCGCCGGCATCATGCTCATCCTCGGCGTCGACCGCTTCATGTCCACCATGCGCGGCCTGGTCAGCCTGTCCGGGCAGATGCTCGGCAGCATCGTCGTCAGCCGCTGGGAGAAGCAGTTCGATCCCACCTACGCCACCGAGGTCATGAAAGGGCATACCACCCCGGCCGTGATCGACGCCGAACCGGCCATCGCGCCACAAGAATTCGCCGCGAAATAACGCGCCGACACCGCCAGAACACCGATCGACCAAAGGACGAATAATCGTGGCAAGAGTCGTACCCGCGACGGGTACCGGAGAAGTCGCCGACCGAGTGCGCGCTCGCCGCGGCGGCCACCTCACCCCGCTCGACGAGGCGCTGCTGCACAGCGAGCCCTTCGCCGACGGCTGGAACACCCTGCTCGGCGCGGTCCGCAGCAACATGGACCTGCCGGGCGAGTTGCGGGAGCTGGCGATCTGCCGGGTTGCCGACCTCAACAGCGCCGAGTACGAGTGGCGCGCCCACGCCCCGCTGGCACTGCGTGAGGGCATGTCCGCAGAACAGGTCGCAGCCCTACGGGACGGCGCCGACTCCACGCCGCTCACCCCGCGGCAGCTGCTGGTCCGCGACTACACCGATGCGATGACTCGGACGGTGTCGGTTGACGACGAACTGAGCAACCGACTGCACTCGGAACTGGGCACCCAGCAGTTCGTCGAACTCACCGGAACCATCGCCGCTTACAACATGGTGTCGAGGTTCCTCGTCGCCCTCCACGTCGGACAGCAACGACAGACCGAAGAAAGTGAAGTAACAGCATGAGTGCACGCCTGCAGGGCAAGGTCGCGATCGTCACCGGAGCCGGAAGCGTCGGCCCGGGCTGGGGCAACGGCCGGGCAGCGGCCGTCCGCTTCGCCGAAGAGGGCGCACGCGTCTTCGCCGTCGACCTCAACCGCGACGCCCTCGACGAAACCGTCGCCCGCTTCGACGGGCCCGACGGTGCCATCGTCCCGTTCCAGTGCGACGTCACCGACACCGACGCGGTGCGCACAATGGTCGACGAATGCCGTGGCACGCTCGGAGCCATCGACGTCCTGGTCAACAACGTCGGCGGATCCCGCGCCGGGGGACCGGTGGAGATGAGCGAGGAGGACTGGAACCGTCAGCTCGAATTCAACCTCACCACCACCTTTCTGACCTGTAAGCATGTGCTCCCGCACATGAAGGAGGCCGGGTCGGGCGCCATCGTCAACACCGCCTCCACCTCCGGTATCCGCTGGACCGGCGCCGCCCAGTCCGCCTACGCGGCCTCGAAGGCCGGCATCATCGCCTTCACCCGTTCGATCGCCGTGCAGCACGCCCCGCTCGGCATCCGCGCGAACACCGTCGTTCCCGGCCAGCTGCACACCCCGATGGTCGAGGTCCGGCTCGCGGGCCAGCGGACCGGGGGAGACGTCGACAAATTGCTCGAGCAGCGCGTGGCCCGGATCCCGCTCGGTTTCATGGGTGACGGCCGCGACACCGCGAACGTCGCGCTGTTCCTCGCCTCCGACGAGGCACGGTTCATCACCGCCACCGAGATCGTCGTCGACGGCGGCATGTCCGCCCGCTGCGACTGACGACCCGCCCGTCGCCCGACAGGAGATCCCATGACCCTCGGACCCGAACCCACCATCCCTGGACCACTCGTACACCCCACACCGCCGTCCTTCCGGCCCCCGCCGGGATCGTGTGACAGCCACTGCCACGTCTTCGGCCCGGCCGCGACGTTCCCCTTCGCCCCGGACCGCACCTTCACCCCACCCGACGTCCCCGAAGCCGCACTGGCACGGTTGCACCGGACGCTCGGGATAGACCGTGCGGTCATCGTCCAATCCGCCTCGCACGGACGAGATCAGGCGGTTCTGATCGATGCGCTGCGTACCGGCGGCGGCCGCTACCGCGGTGTCGCCCTGATCGGACTCGACACCCCGCGCAGCGAACTCGACCGACTACACGCCGAGGGTGTGCGCGGGATCCGGCTGCAGTTCATGCCGCACCTCGGGGCGGCACCGACGGACGAGGAGATTCTGCGGTACGCCGACCTGGTCGAGCCGCTCGGCTGGCACGTCGAGATTCACGTCGCGGGCACCGGAGCCGTCGACCGCTTCGGTGTCATCACCAAGATCCCCACCCGCGTGGTGATCGACCACCTCGGCCGGGTGGACTTGAACGACGGCCTCGACAGCCCGCCCGTGCAGGCACTGCGACGACTGCTCGACACCGGCACCGTCTGGCTGAAACTGAGCGGCACCTACCGAGTCACCCTCACCGGCGCGCCCTATGACGACGCCAACGCGCTCGCCGCATCCCTGGCGGCGCACGCCCCCGAGCGCGTCGTGTGGGGGACCGACTTCCCCCACCCCAACCTCTACGGCCCGATGCCCGACGACGGGATCCTCCTCGACGGCATCCCGGACATCGTTCCCGACGAGAGAAACCGACACAAACTCCTGGTCGCCAACCCGACGGAATTGTTCGACTTCTCCTGACCGCCAGCACCGTCTGAAATAGGTACGGGCGCAGATCCTTTGCCGGGTCTGCGCCCGTATTGATGTGTCAGCCCGAGGCGGTGTGATGCCGCGAAAAGCGGCTGTGACTCGAGATGGTCTCCGCAGTACGGAGCAACTGCGGAACCACCTCCTCTTCCAGAGACTGCACCGTCACCCGTGCCGCATTGGCAGAGACGTTCAGCGCCATGATCGGGCGGCCCTGATGATCGTGCACGGGCACGGCCGCCGACCGCACCCCTTCCTCCCGCTCGCCGTCGATGATCGCGAAACCTTGCTTGCGGACCCGGGCCAATTCCTCACGCAGCTCGTCCGGATCGCAAATCGTTGTGGGCGTCAATCGTCGGAGTTCGGTGCTCGCGAGATACTCGTCCAGCGCCTGCGGCGACAACGAGGCCAACAGCACCCGGCCCAACGACGTGGGATACGCCGGCAGCCGGGCTCCCACGGTCAACGTGATCGTCATCGACCGGGCCGCCGGAACGCGGGCCACGTACACGATATCGGGAGCGTCCAGGACCGCCAAAGACACCGACTCCCGCACCGAATCGGCAAGATCGCGCATGTAGGGCATCGCGTGATCCCACACCGGCGTCGACGACAGGTAGGCGTACCCGAGTCGCATCATTTGCGGCGTCAGCACGAAGGTCTTGTTCTCCGCGGGTGATGCGAAGCCCAGTCGCACCAACGTGAGTAGGATCCGCCGCACCGTGGGGCGGGTCAGCCCGGTCAGCGCGGACGCCTCCGAAATGGTCAGGGCGGGATGCTCGGCGCTGAACGCCTCGATCACTTGAAACGCCTTGCTGACCGACTCGATGTAGTCCGGATCGTCTCTCGGCATCTGCCTGTGCTCCTCCTCGCGTACGCACCCGGTCGTACGCCGCTGCAGTCTCTGAGCACGCTGGGCACGGCCGAAACCCATCCTAACGTCCTCTCGGCCAGTACCCCCGACGCAACGCTGCCACCTGCCCGATCCCCTGGGGATGTGGCAGGTGGCAGCTGGCAGGGGAAGTTCGTCAGCTCCGTGCAGGCACCGCCACGGACTCGGTGGCCGCGGACGCGCCCGCGGCCACCGGGATCCGCCGAACGAGAGCGTCGAGCGCAACCACGCCCGTGCCTGCGGCACCGATCGACAGCGGGTTCACCTCCGCCTCGAGGACGTCGGGATCGTCGATCGCCAGCCGGGACAGGCCGACGATGGTCTCCGTCAGGGCCGCGACGTCACCCTCGGGCAGACCCCTGTATCCGGTGACGACCGAGAGTCCCTTGACCTCGTCGATCATCTCCCGCGCCGTCGCGGCATCCACCGGCGCGAGCCGCACCGCCGAATCGGCGAAGATCTCGGCGAGCACGCCACCGGTCGACAGCACCACCATCGGCCCGACATCGGGCGAGACCCGGTATCCCACGAGAGCGTCGGCCAGACCCTTCGGCGCCATCTTCTGGACGAGCACTCGGTCGACCACCACGCCCGGGTCGTAGCCGGCGACGTTGGCCACGATCTCCCGGGCCGCGCGCCGCACTCCCTCGTCATCGGTGACCCCGAGGACCACGCCGCCGGCATCGCTCTTGTGCGGCACCTTGTCCGAGAGCACCTTCACGACCACCGGATAGGCGAACGGAAGCCCGAGGTCGCAGTCGAGTTCGTCGACCGACACCGCCACCGACGGCGCGAAGGCCACACCCTGGCGCGTCAGCAGATCCGCCGACACCTTTTCGTCGAGGACTTCGGTGTTCGCGGCCGCATCGACGGCGAAGCGAGCACCCTCACCGATGGTCGCCGACACGCGCGTGAACGCCGCCGCCACCACATCGGCGCACGACTCAGGAGTCCGGAACGCCGGGACTCCTGAACGATTGAGGAGTTCGGCGGCCTCGGGCGCCTCGGGCAACGCGAACGCCACCACCGGGACCTCGTGCCCCCCGCTCTCGGAAATCGCCTGCACGGCCAGTTCCGGGTTCAAACGGGCGGACGAACCGATGACGAAGACGATCAGGTCGAACTCACCGCTGTCCTGGAGCAACCGCAGCGCCGTGGTCACCACGTCGTGCCGGGCCCCGGCCAGGCCCAGGTCCGCAATCAAGCTGTGGGGGATGGGAGCCCCTGCCGCGTTCATGTCGGCGACCAGCTGCTCGCTCGGACCGGCGATCGTCATTCCCCGAATAGCCAACTGGTCCACCATGATCGCCGCACCGCCGCCTGTGGTGGTGACTACACCGATCCGGGGTGTCCGCGGCTGGTCGGCCGTCCCGACCCGCTTCAGCAGAGCCGGCGCCTCGACCAGCGACTCGAAGTTGTTCACGCGGGCGAAACCGCAGGCCCGGAAGAAGGCCTCCGACTCGCTGTCCTCACCCGCAAGCGCGCCGGTGTGTGACACCGACAGTGCGGCAGCCTCTTCCGAGCGTCCCAGCTTATACACCGCAACCGGCTTACCGGCCTTCTGGGCGGCATGTGCGAACGACGCCAGGTCCTCGGAATGGCGCAGCGATTCGAGGAACAACGCATACGAGGTCACCCCAGGATCGTCGAGGGTGGCCTCGCAGATCGAACCCAACGACAGATCGGCCTCGCCACCGGTCGACACCAGGCCGGCGAACCCGATTCCCCGACCGCGAGCCCGGCTGACCAGAGACCCGATCACGCTGCCGGACTGCGATGCCACGAAGATGCCGCCCTGGGGGATGTCCGGTTCGCCGAACGCGGCGTTACCCGTGAGCATCACACCGTTGCGGGGATTGACCACGCCCAGGCTGCTCGGACCCACCACCCGCACGATGCCTTCCGCCGCCGCGGCACGCAGGCGATCTTCCCGTTCCTGCCCCTCCGAGCCTTCCTCGGCGAAACCGGACGAGAGCACCGTCGCCACAGCGACGCCGAGGCGGGCGCACTCGCGGACCGCCTCGATCGCGGCCTCCGCACCGGTCATGATGTACACGTGCTCGGGAACCTCCGGCAGCGAAGACAAACTCGGCCACGCCTTCACTCCCTGCACCGTCTCCCGCCGCGGATTGACGAAATAGGCCTGCCCCTCATATCCGGCCTGCGCCAGGAACTGTTGCGGTCGGGCCGTCGTCTTCGTCGGATCATCCGAGGCGCCCACAATGGCCACACTCTTGGGCGCGAGCAGCGGTCGCGCGATAGCCGTATCTGACTGCTTCTGCATATCTGTCAACTCCTGTGCAGCGAATAGTGCGAAAGGGGTCATGCACCCCAGGCCCGAAGCGGCTCAGCGACCGGATTCGGATTCGAAGTGCGCCGAATCACCGGCCTCCATGCCTTGTGACCATAGTTACATACTCTATAGAGTACTGTCTATGGAGACAAAAAGCAGCGTTCGACGAGCCGATGAGAAGCTGACGGGACCCACCGATTGCGTAGATGGCGACGACTCATCTATCCGCGGCATGGTGAATACGACCTCACTCGCCGCCCGACTGGCGCTGACTGCGGTCGCTGCGGATCGCTTCGTCGGACATCCACCAGACGGCTTCGATCAACGAGTATTCGGCGGGCATCTCCTGGCCCAGGCGCTTCTCGCGGCTACCGGCACGGTGGACGACAGCCGAATAACGAACTCGCTGCATGCATACTTCCTGCGTCCCGGACGGCCGGGGGAGTCCATCAACTATTCCGTCACCCGTATCAGGGACGGAAGATCTTTCTCGACCCGATCGGTCACCGCACACCAGGGAGCTCGGGAACTGATGACCTTCCAAGCATCCTTTACCGAGGCTCGCCCGCTGCAAGATGTGGTCTCCAAGTCCCCACCGCCGTCGCCCGATCCCGAATCGTTGTTGCCACTTCATCAGCGTCACCGGGACCCCTCGGTACCTCCGGACGGGATAAATTGGCCGACCCGCACCCGGTGGCGCACCGCATCCAGGCCGTTGGATGTGAGGTACATAGACGACGGTGACGATCCGGCGCTTCGGCGCTTCTGGTTCCGTGCCGAAGCGCTCAGGTCTACGGCATCACAAAATCTGCACCGGGCGATTGTGGCGTTTGCTTCCGATCGGTCGTTACTTCCTGTAATCGCAAATACACGTGGCGACCTTCGCCGTTCCGGCGAACAGAAGGTGGCAAGTGTGGACCACGCCTTGTGGTTTCACCAAGACGTGCACATAGGTGAATGGTTGTTGTACGTTCAGGACAGTCCACACAGCACCGCACACGGGCTAGGTACCGCACGCGGTCTGATCTACTCCGCCTCAGGGGATCTCGTCGCCACAGTCACCCAACAGGGATTTCGGCAGTGAGATGTCAATTCCAAACCGTCGTTGACAGGCCCTCGTCGACTATCGAATTCGAGGCCTCCCAATCGCACCGGTCCTCTGAAAATGATCTGTCCGATTCTCCTCGGAGACCGGATCTGCAGTCCGATCAGTACAGAATCGTCATCGAAGTGGCCCTCTTTTCGGGGCTATCGCGGTGAAGCCGGGGTCTGGTCGGTGTTCATCAGCCGATTGTTGGCGGCGCTTCTTGAAGCGGTGGCCGAAGATCTCGATATTGCGTTGATTCAGAATCTCGCTCGACCCACTGGCGATCATCACGTTGCGTGTGCGGGCTATGCAGGCGTACATCGATCCTGATCACACCCGAATGTCTGTGCCAACTGGATTCGCTTCACCGTTGGATCGGTGACGTCCTTGGCGGTCGATTGTCGGCGTGGGTGGTTGGGGATCTCGCTCTGTCGGAGGGCTGATAGCCGATTCTGCGGAACCTTGCGTCCGTTGGGGGTTCAGGCATGGCCTTGCGCGTGGTGTAGTGCACCCGCGACGTGGCCGAGTGCGAAACCTCTCTTGCCGACTGTGTTCGGTCGGATCCCGTGCTCGAACGCGCATACGCGCTGGTACACGGCCTTGTCGGAGCACCTCATACGAGTCCGTACCGTCGTCGAGTGCAATCGCTCGCCGGGTCGCCGACCCACACCACCAGGCACGGCTTGTCGTAGTTCCCGGACCGATACCACTGAATGAGGTCCTGTTTCATCGCATCCATCTCGCGGTAGTAGTCCTCGGAGGCCTCACGGAACTCCCACGAACCGAAACGCCCGCACATTGAGCGACCGGTACGGCGGAACGGGTTGCCGACCCTGGTGCGTGAGACCATCGTCGATGGAACCTTCCCTCCGAGATCGCGGCTGTCCGAACCAGAAATATGCTCTGCTGTGGGGGTTTACCGAAATACTCTGCGCGAGTCCTTCCATCTGAGCATCTGTCGATAACTCGATGTGCGGGACAGAGCGGGATCTTCGGGTTGGAGGCTTGGTCGTCGGGCTGGTCCTCGTGCCGCACGAGGCCCGCGCTCCCAGAGCGCAGCTGGGCGATCATTCCCAGTGTGTGGGGACATTGCGCTCGAGTTCGTCGAGCCAGATGCGGGCGGAGGCGTCCGAGGGCGCGCGCCAGTCTCCCCGGGGGGACAGTGATCCTCCCAGGCTGACCTTGGGACCGTTCGGCATCGCCGATCGCTTGAATTGGCTGAACCCGAAGAAACGTTCGACGAACACCGTCAGCCACTGCCGGATGTCGGGAAGTTGGTAGGCGACTCGGGTAGAGGGCGGGTATCCGGGTGGCCAGTCGCCGCCGGCTGGGTCGTGCCAGGCGTGCCAGGCGATGAAGGCAGTCTTCGAGGGGGTGAATCCGTAACGGAGTGCGTGGAAGAGGAAGAAGTCGTGGAGGTCGTAGGGTCCGATCGTGGTTTGGGTGCTTTGGGGCGGCTCACCGGGTGCGGCGGGAATCAGCTCGGGGCTGATCACGGTGTTCAGTACTCGCGCGAGGGTGTGTGACACGTCATCGGAGAATTGGTTGGTCGTCACGACCCATCGGATGAGGTGTTGTATCAGGGTCTTCGGGATTCCCGAGTTGACGTTGTAATGAGACATGTGATCGCCCACCCCGTAGGTCGACCAGCCGAGTGCGATCTCGGAGAGGTCGCCCGTGCCGAGGACGAGTCCGCCGCGTTGATTGGCGGCGCGGAACAGGTAGTCGGTGCGCAGACCCGCCTGAACGTTCTCGAAGGTGATGTCGTACAGCGGAATTCCACGGGCAAAGGGATGGCCCAGTTCGCTGAGCATGAGCCGTGCCGTCGGCGTGATGTCGATCTCGGTGAGGTCGACGCCGAGTGCCGCGCTGAGCCGGCTCGCGTTGGTGCGTGTTCGGTCGCTGGTGGCGAAGCCGGGCAGGGCGTAGGCGAGGATGTCTCGTCGTGGCCGGCCGAGGCGGTCCATCACCTTGGCGGCCACGATCAGCGCTTGGGTGGAGTCCAGGCCGCCGGAGACCCCGATCACGACCTTCGATCCCGGTCGCGCCCGCAGTCGTTGTTCGAGCCCTGCGACCTGAATGTTGTACGCCTCGTAGCAGTCTTGTTCGAGCCGGGCGGGGTCGGCGGGGACGAAGGGATATCGGCTGATTCGGCGGTGCAGGCCGATGTCCTCGGAGGGGGGATGCAACTCGAAGGTGATGCGGCGCAACGACTCGCCTCGTGCGCTGTGTTGCCGCCGGTTGTCGTCGAACGTCCCCATGCGGGTCCGCTCACTGCGCAGAAGCTGCAGGTCGATGTCGGCGACGGCGCGTTGGCGCCCCCGCGAGAACCGTTCTGCCTCTGCGAGCGGCACCCCGTTCTCGTAGATCAGGGTCTGTCCGTCCCAGGACAGGTCCGTGGTCGACTCGCCCGGACCTGCGGCGCAATAGATGTACGCGGCCAGGCAGCGGGCGGACGCTGACCGAACCAGCAGTCGGCGTTCTTCGGCCCGTCCGATTGTGACGGGACTTCCGGAGAGGTTGGCCAGCACGGTGGCACCGGCCAACGCCGCCTCGGCGCTCGGTGGAATGGGAACCCACATGTCCTCGCACACCTCGACATGAAACGTGAATCCGGGAACGTCGCCGGCTTCGAACAGCAGGTCGGGGCCGAACGGCACCTCCGTTCCGCCGAGCCGGGTCGTGCGACCGCGCAGGTCGTCCCCGGGCGCGAGCTGCCGTCGCTCGTAAAATTCACGGTAAGTGGGCAGATACGACTTCGGGACCGCACCCAGTAGGCGTCCGCGATGAATCACGGCGACAACGTTGTACGCCCGATGCCCGTGGCGTGCGGGCAGGCCGACCAGGAGGACGGGCAACAACTCCGCCGAGCCGGTTACTACCTGACCCAACGCCTGCTCGGCGGCGTCGAGCACGGTGTCCTGCATCAGAAGGTCGTCCACCGAGTAACCCGAGAGTGTCAGTTCCGGGAATACCGCCAACCCGACGCCCTCGTCATGGCAGGCGCGTGCGGCACGCAGAACGGACACCGCGTTCACCCCGGGTTGGACAATTGCCGTGGGAATGGTGCAGGCTGCCGCGCGGAGGAAACCGTGCCGATAGCTGGAGCGGAAGTTCATCGATCACCACCCTCGTCCCGCCGTGTGCGGCCGTGCACCTGCACGTATCCACGATAGGACGTGCGGACCGGATTGGAGACGATCCCGCATCGCGCAGGGGCGCGGCAGTGAGACCGAAATCGCCGAGACCACGCTGGGGTCACCAGCACCACCCACTCGTCCACCACGACCTTGCTGGTAGTCAGTTCCTCTGCGGCCGCGACGAATGCACCTGATTTCCGATACGTGTCGCCGACGAAGTTGTGTGCACTGTCGAATTTTTCTCCCGGAGCGTGTGCAATCGGCCTCCGAAACCGACAGTCGGCGAGTGCGCACAATTCATGAATGACACAGGCGGGTAGCGGGGAGCGTCCCGGCTCCCAAGCTTTCGTGTCGGTTCCGTACTCCTGTCGGTCGGGCAAGAGCTGAGCCATGACGTGGACCGACGGGTCGAGGTCAGGAACGTGCGATGGAGAGCAGTGGCTCTGGTCCGGCAGCGTAGGCGAACGATCCGAGACGCTTCCCCATACTCCCCTTACACCGCGACGGGACTGAATGACGGCGAATTGCTCTTCGTGTTTCCGCCGGCGGCGCGGCCGAGCGAGATTGTGCGGTCCCTGGTCGGCGTATCGATATGAACGTCTGACAAGTGCGGTATCAGCGTTGCCGTGACTGCAGGACGCATCGTGCCGATGCCCCCGGCTCCGTTGCGAGCCAGATGAAAAGGCTGATGGCAATTGCTGCGACGATTGCGCCGACGAGAACACCACCGGGTAGGTGGCGAATCCACGTATACGAGGGATCGGTGCACCGTCGCCGTCGGTATGCAGTGTCGGCGACAGGGTGTGGGTACTGTCTTTCGGGCATGACTGTCGGTCCGCTTCCGCTTCCATCGAGCTCCGCAATTGGCGTTAGTAGTACAACTGTGCGGTTGTTCGTCCTCCCGCCGGAAGAGTCCTAGGTCATCTCCATGCCGGATCGTACTGCCCCGCCCCTTTCATCGCATCAGATGTTTTCTCTGGTTCTGGTTTGAACCCAGCCCACGGACGGGGAACCGGTGGACCGCACATCCGATAATCTGCTATCAGCGCATGCGAGCGCATGTGTCTTTGCTCAACTCCGCGAGGGCCTCGGCTTGCCCCGGCCCGCAACAGCGTTCGGCGAGGACGATCGACTTCGCAGGAGCGCCGTCGGCGTTCGCGTCTGCGATGTTCAGTGCCGGCCCGCCATGGCTTCCGTTCGGCGACCGCAGTGACAATGTCGTTCGGCCTGACTGTGTTGTTGTTCGAGAGCGGGCATGACGGTGAAGTGTTGCCGATTAGTGGACGACGATGAGCGGACAACTGACCCAGTGGGTAAGCGTTCTGCTGGTCGATCCCAGCAACATGCCCGGGAATCCACCGCGACCACGGCGACCCACGACGAGCAGTTGCGCGGTTTCTGCGTGCTTGCGCAGATTGTGTGCCGGGCGGTCCGCGACGACCACCGGTCGAACCTTCACGTCCGGGTAATCCTGTACATGCCCTGCCAAGCTCTCGGAGAGTGCGGCGGTTTCACGCGTGCGAACGGTGTCCCATGCGAAATCGCGACTGCCGCGGACTTTGTGCAGGTCAATGTCTGACCATGCGTGTACGGCTACAAGGTCGACATTTCGGAGTGCTGCTTCTTCGAACGCGAGGTCGATCGCGGGTATGCTGCTTGCCGTCCCGTCGACCCCGACCACGACTGGACCGGGTATCTGGTGTGGCTGTACATGCGGGAGTTCGCGTACGACCGCCACGGGACAGTGGGCGTGCGCGACAGCGGCGGCGCTGACCGACCCGAGAATCAGCCGCTCGACGGGCCCATGCCGGTGAGTTCCCACAACCAGCATCCGAGCTGATTCCGACCGCGCGAGAGCAGTTCGGGTACGGGTGATCCGATGCTATGCACCGAAGTGATCTCGAGTGAGCGCCCTTGTACGACTGTCATCGCGATCGCCTTGGCTCGCGCCAGAAGCGTTTCCGCGTCCTCGTCGGCGCCCTCGAAGACCCCGGCGGGCGCCTCGATCGGGACACCGGCGGAACCGGGGCGGGCCGTGACGGACACCAGCGTCAGGGACGCGCCTCGCAGAACCGCTTCCCGCGCGGCCCATGTGACTGCAGAGAGGGCGGAATGTTCGTCGACTCCGACAACGATCGGATCGGCCATGGTGTCCTCCTCCGTGAGCGTGCGCTGGTCGCCTGATCGTGTGATCTCCCGGTGCAGCCCGACTTCACCAAGCATCCCGCAGACGATTTGGGGATGTCAGGAGTCGAAGGTCCTCGCCTGCCGGGCGGCGGGGGCGCTTC
>NZ_JAAOQS010000107.1:0-29444 GCF_011603105.1 Rhodococcus sp. A14
CGTATGGACGAACGTAATGCGCGGGGTGGCGATCCCCCGGTCCTCGTCGTTCCCGTCGGGACATGCCGCGTCGGCGGCGGCGTTCACCACGGGTGTCGCCCTGGAATCGCCCGCGACCGCTGCCGTCGTGGCCCCCCTTGCCGCCGCGGTCGCCTACTCCCGTGTGCACAACGGCGTGCACTGGCCGACCGACGTTGCCGCCGGACTGCTACTCGGCGGGGCCGTCGCGTCGGGCACCCGCCGCTGGTGGGCGGTGCGCACGGAGGAACCGGCAGAGCTGGGCCCCGCCGTCGACGCACCGGCACTTCGGGGCGGTGAAGATCTGCTCGTGGTGGTCAACCCGGAGTCCGGGCCCGACAGTGTCGATCCGAGTGAGGAGATCACAACCGCTCTCCCCAAGGCCGACGTGCGTGCACTCGACACCGCCCGCGATTTCGCCGAACAACTCGACGCCTGGGTGACCGACAGGAAGCCGCGCGCCCTCGGAGTGTGCGGTGGAGACGGGACCGTGGTGGCCGTCGCGTCCGCTGCAGTGCGTCACGCGTTGCCGCTGGCGGTGTTCCCGGGCGGCACGCTCAATCACTTCGCGCGGGATGCCGGCGCCGCCGACATCTCGGATACGGTGAACGCCGTCGAGACCGGGCATGCGGTTCTCGTCGATCAGGCCGTCGTCCACACCGATGTCGAGGAGCCGGCGCCGTTCCTCAACACCGCCAGTCTCGGCGGCTATCCCGACGCGGTGCGACTGCGGGAGAAGTGGCAGCCGCGGTACGGAAAGTGGCCTGCGGCATGTGTGGCGATGATCCGGATTCTCTCCGCCGCAACACCGCTCGCCGTCACCATCGACGGCAGGCCCGTGAAAGTCTGGATGCTGTTCGTGGGGAACGGTCGGTATTCCCCCGGCGATCAGGTTCCGATGTCGCGTCCCGCCATCACCGGCGGACTGCTCGACGTCCGGTACGTGCGGGCCGACCGGCGAGCGTCCCGGCCGCGGCTGCTGTTCGCTGCCGCCACCGGGACGCTCGGAAGCAGCCGGGTGTACGTGCGATCCCTCGTGCCCCGGCTCACCGTCCGCGTGGACGGCTCGCCGGTTGCACTGGCCACCGACGGTGAAGTGGTCGCCGACGCCCTGAGGTTCGACTTCCGGACGGTGCCCGAAGCGATCGCGGTGTACCGGCCTCAGTCCTGAGCGTCGGCCGGCTTCGTCTCGGTGTCCGGCTTCGACTCCGGAGCGGGCTCCGAGGCGGCCGCAGGCGCTGCGGGGATCAGCTGTTCGAGCGCGGATCCGGTTATTCGCCGGAACGCGCGGCGCGGCCGGGACTGGTCGAGCACGGCCACCTCGAGGCTGGCCATGTCGACGTTCCGCTTCTCGCCTTCCCCGGCACCGCCCTGACGCAGGGCGTTGACCGCGATGCCGACCGCCGCCTCGAGATCGAGGTCGGCACGGTACGACTCGCGCATGGCGGTCGCGATCGGCTCGGTAGTGCCACCCATCACGACGAAATGCTGTTCGTCGACGATGGATCCGTCGTAGGTGATGCGGTACAGCTGGGGCGCCTTCGGGCTGCCCACGCGTCCGACCTCCGCGACGCAGATCTCCACCTCGTACGGCTTGGGCTGCTCGGTGAAAATCGTGCCGAGGGTCTGCGCGTACGCGTTGGCCAGCGACCTGCCCGTCACGTCTCGGCGGTCGTAGGAGTAGCCGCGCATGTCGGCGTGGACGATCCCGGCGCGCCGCAGGTTCTCGAACTCGTTGTACTTGCCGACCGCTGCGAAGCCGAGTCGGTCGTACAGTTCGCTGACCTTGTGCAGCGCGGTGGAGGGATTCTCCGCGACGAACAGCACGCCGTCGCGGAACGTGAGCACCACGACGCTGCGTCCGCGGGCAATTCCCTTGCGCGCCAGTTCCGAGCGGTCCCGCATGATCTGCTCGGCGGACGCGTAATACGGCATGGTCATCGCCCAGACCCCCCTTCTTCGGTGCGCTCGGCGACGATGCGCCGAGCCAACTCGGACGTCGTCTCCTCGGACACGTGCACGGCACCGGCCTGGGTGATCGTGACCGCGGTCGGGTAGATGCCGCGGGTCAGGTCGGGCCCGCCGGTGGCCGAGTCGTCGTCGGCCGCGTCGTACAGCGATTCGATGGCCGCCCGCAGGGCGGTCTCCTCGTCGCTGTCCGGCGAGTAGATCTTCTTCAGTGCCGACTTCGCGAACAACGATCCCGAACCGACCGCGTGGTATCCGGCGCGTTCCTCGTACCGGCCGCCGACGACGTCGTACGAGACGATGCGGCCCGCCCGGGCCTCGTCGTCCGCGTCGAGGTCGTAGCCGACGAGCAGCGGGACCACTGCGAGACCCTGCATCGCCGCCCCGAGGTTGCCCCGGACCATCGACGCCAGGCGGTTGGCCTTGCCGTCGAAGGTCAGCTGAACGCCCTCGATCTTCTCGTAGTGCTCGAGTTCGACGGCGAACAGGCGGACCAGTTCGATGGCGATCCCCGCGGTGCCGGCGATACCGGCCGCCGAATATTCGTCGGTGACGTACACCTTCTCGACGTCCCGGCTGGCGATCAGGTTGCCCTGGGTCGCGCGCCGGTCGCCGGCGAGCAGGACGCCACCCTTGTAGGTGAGCGCCACGATCGTCGTTCCGTGCGGCGCGAGATCACCGCTGTCCATCCCGTCACCACCCCGTGTCGAGTGCGAACGATGGCCGATCCGATTCTCCGGCAGCAATTCTGGTGCGTGACCACGCAGATACTCGGTGAACGAGCTCAGATTCGAACCGAAACTGAGCTTCGTGTCACCGTCGCCTGTCCGCAATGCCGGTCGATCCGCCGTCACTGGCCGCCCTTCTGGACATAGGCCCGGACGAAGTCTTCGGCGTTCTCCTCGAGCACGTCGTCGATCTCGTCGAGCAGGTCGTCGGTGTCCTCGGCCAGCTTTTCGCGACGTTCCTGACCCGCGGCACCGTCACCGCCGGGGGTGTCGTCCTCGTCGCCGCCACCAGTACGTTTGGTCTGCTCTTGTGCCATCGCAGCCGACCTCCTTGTGTGAAGGGAGCTCTTCTTCCGAGCGTCCTGTCCTGCCAAGCAGTCTGACTACATCATCCGCTCGGACCTTCACCCTACCGAGCGGCGCCGCCGCACGTGTGCCGACGCGACGGCGAGTTCGGGGCAGATCCGTCCGCGACCGGTCGACGGGTCAGTTCGTGAGCTCGTCGACGAGTTCTTTCGCGGTCTCCACCGACTCCAGCAACTCCCCCACGTGCGCCTTGCTGCCCCGCAACGGCTCGAGGGTGGGGATACGGACCAGGGAGTCGCCACCGAGATCGAAGATCACCGAATCCCAGCTCGCGGCCGCGATGTCGGCGCCGAACTTGCGCAGGCACTCACCCCGGAAGTAGGCGCGGGTATCGGTGGGCGGGGTGTCGACGGCGTCGAGCACGGCCTGCTCCGAGACGAGGCGTTCCATCGACCCGCGGGCGACGAGCCGGTTGTAGAGCCCTTTGTCCAGGCGCACGTCCGAGTACTGCAGGTCGACGAGATGCAGTCGCGGTGCGGACCAGTTGAGGCCCTCCCGGTTCCGGAAACCCTCGAGCAGACGCAGCTTGGCCGGCCAGTCCAGCAGGTGAGCGCACTCCATCGGATCCCGCTCGAGGAGGTCGAGCACCATCGCCCACTTCTCCATCAGATCGGCGACGCGAGGGTCGTCGTTGCCCTCGGCGGACATGAACTTGTCGACTCGGTCCAGGTAGATCCGCTGCAAGGCAAGCCCGGTCAGTTCCCGGCCGTCGGCCAGCGCGACCGTGGCGCGCAGCGTCGGGTCGTGGCTGATGTGGTGCACGGCGGTCACCGGGCGGGCCAGCTGCAGGTCGGTGAGGTCGACGCCGGCCTCGATGAGATCGAGGACCAGAGCCGTCGTCCCGACCTTCAGGTACGTCGACATCTCGGCGAGGTTCGCGTCGCCGATGATGACGTGCAGACGCCGGTACTTGTCCGCGTCCGCGTGGGGTTCGTCGCGGGTGTTGATGATGCCGCGCTTGAGTGTCGTCTCGAGCCCGACCTCCACCTCGATGTAGTCGGCCCGCTGCGACAGCTGGAAACCGGCCTCGTCACCGGACTGGCCGATGCCCACCCGGCCCGACCCGCAGATCACCTGACGGGACGCGAAGAACGGCGTCAACCCGTTGATCACCGCGGAGAACGGCGTGGCCCGGGACATCAGGTAGTTCTCGTGGGTGCCGTACGACGCCCCCTTGCCGTCCACGTTGTTCTTGTACAGCTGCAGTCGCGGGGCGCCGGGGACGCTCGACGCGTGCCGGGCGGCCGCCTCCATCACCCGTTCGCCGGCCTTGTCCCAGATGACGGCGTCCAGGGGGTCGGTGACCTCCGGGGCCGAGTACTCGGGGTGCGCGTGATCGACGTAGAGCCGGGCGCCGTTGGTGAGGATCATGTTGGCCGCGCCGACCTCGTCGGCGTCGATCACCGGCGCCGGGCCGCTCAGCCGGCCCAGGTCGAACCCGCGGGCATCCCGGAGCGGGGATTCCACCTCGTAGTCCCATCGGGTGCGCTTGGCGCGCGGCACTCCCGCTGCCGCCGCATAGGCCAGCACCGCCTGGGTGGACGTCAAGATCGGATTGGCCGAAGGCTCGCTGGGTGAGGAGATTCCGTACTCGACTTCGACACCGATGATCCGCTGCATGCTGCCGAGCCTATGCGATCACCCACGCCACCCGGTGGCACACTCCTGCTACGCGAGCCGTCCGCTCCCGGCGGCTAGTCCGGCGAGCACTCCAGGTACTCGTCCGCCGAGATCGCCCGGAGCACCGTGCGGACCCCGGCGGGAGCCCAGGAGTGGGTGCTGTCGGTGACGATCCTCGGGCCCGTCAGGTGCACCGTCCGGCGGCGCGTCACGATGGTGCATCCGCCCGCCGCCACCACGTTTCGCACCCAGTCGCTCTGCGCACCGTAAGTCAGCGCGAACCGGTAGCGGCCGTCCACGACGAACACGTTGACGGGTGTGCGATACGTCTTGCCCGACCTGCGGCCCCGGTGCTCGACCATGGCGAAACCGGGCAGGATCGTCGCGACGTGCCGGCTCACCTGATTGGTGACGACCCGGTTGAACCGGGCGATCGAACGCGGCAACGCCATGACCTCTCACCCCTTCGGCACGGGAACGAGCACCCGACCTCGACAGTACCGAGGTCCACCGGGGGGCTGGCAGGATCGACACATGGATTCCGCACCGAACACCCCACCCGGCACGGACGAAGTGGTGGCGGTGTTCGACAGTGCGGGACGACCGGTGGGGTCCGCCGCGCGTTCCCGCGTCTACGCCGAGGGGTTGTGGCACGCGAGCGCCGGCGTCCTCGTCCGATCCGGGGACGGGAAGCGCCTCTACGTGCACCGACGCTCGGACACGAAGACGGTGTTCGCCGGACATCACGACTGCCTGGCGGGTGGGGTCGTCGATCCCGGGGAAACCCCGGAGGAGGCCGCAGCCCGGGAGTTGGCGGAGGAACTGGGCGTCACCGGAGTGGGCCTCACCCCCATCGCGGCGGTGGCGTGGGACGGGCACTGGCAGGGAATGCGGCTGCGGTGCCACCTGTACGCCTACGAGACCCACTGGGACGGACCCATCGTCCACCAGGCCAGCGAGATCGCGGCGGGCTGGTGGTGGACGCCCCACGAACTGGTGACGCATCTGCGCGACCCGCAGTGGCCGTTCGTGCCGGACACCCGGGCGCTCCTGGAGGACTACCTCGTCACACCGGACCGCTGACACACAGCCGCCTGCGCGGCGGGAACCGTGTTCGAGTTCCCGCCGCGCAGGTGGTACCGAACGGCTTACAGGTACTGGCCGGTGTTGGATTCGGTGTCGATGGCGCGGCTCGCGCTCGCGTTCTTACCGGTGACCAGTGTGCGGATGTAGACGATCCGCTCACCCTTCTTGCCCGAGATCCGGGCCCAGTCGTCGGGGTTGGTGGTGTTCGGCAGGTCCTCGTTCTCCGAGAACTCGTCGACGATAGAGTCGAACAGGTGCTGGACCCGCAGGCCCGGGGCACCGGTGTCGAGCACCGACTTGATCGCGTACTTCTTGGCGCGGTCGACGATGTTCTGGATCATCGCGCCGGAATTGAAGTCCTTGAAGTACAGGACCTCCTTGTCGCCGTTGGCGTACGTGACCTCGAGGAAGCGGTTCTCCTCGCTCTCGGCGTACATGCGGTCGACGACCCGTTCGATCATCACCCGGATGCAGGCCGTGCGGTCGCCGCCGAACTCCGCGATGTCGTCGCTGTGCACCGGCAGCGTCTCGACGAGGTACTTCGAGAAGATGTCCTGCGCCGACTCCGCGTCGGGGCGTTCGATCTTGATCTTCACGTCGAGGCGGCCGGGACGCAGGATCGCGGGGTCGATCATGTCCTCGCGGTTCGACGCGCCGATCACGATGACGTTCTCGAGTCCCTCGACGCCGTCGATCTCACTGAGCAGCTGAGGCACGACGGTGGTCTCGACGTCGGAGGAGACACCCGACCCACGGGTACGGAAGATCGAATCCATCTCGTCGAAGAACACGATCACCGGGGTGCCCTCGGACGCCTTCTCCCGGGCCCGCTGGAAGATCAGCCGAATGTGCCGCTCGGTCTCGCCGACGAACTTGTTCAGCAGCTCGGGGCCCTTGATGTTGAGGAAGTAGGACTTGGCTTCCTTGCTGTCCTGACCCCGGGCCTCCGCGATCTTCTTCGCGAGCGAGTTGGCGACCGCCTTGGCGATGAGCGTCTTACCGCACCCGGGCGGACCGTAGAGGAGCACACCCTTCGGTGGCCGCAGCTCGTATTCGTGGAACAGGTCCTTGTGGAGGAACGGCAACTCGACGGCGTCACGGATCTGCTCGATCTGCCGTCCGAGGCCGCCGATGTCGTCGTAGTGCACGTCGGGAACCTCTTCGAGGACCAGATCCTCGACCTCGGCCTTGGGGATCCGCTCGAACGCGTACCCGGCCTTGGTGTCGACGAGGAGGGAGTCGCCCGGCCGAAGTTTGCGGGTGGGCGATTCCGCGTCGTACGCGATCGACTCCCTCTCGCTCTCCTCGAAGACGGTCGCGAGGGGTTCGGCCAGCCACACGATCCGTTCCTCGTCGGCGTGGCCGACCACGAGGGCGCGCTGACCGTCGTCGAGGACCTCGCGCAACGTGCTGATCTCACCCACACGCTCGAAGTTGCCCGCTTCCACGATCGTGAGCGCCTCGTTGAGGCGCACGGTCTGGCCGAGCTTGAGGGTCTCGGCGTCGACGTTCGGGGAGCAGGTCAACCGCATCTTGCGTCCGGAGGTGAACACGTCCACGGTCTGATCGTCGTGCACTCCGAGCAGCACGCCGTACCCGCTCGGCGGCTGGCCGAGGCGATCGACTTCTTCTCGAAGGGCGATGAGCTGCTGACGGGCCTCCTTGAGGGTGTCCATCAGCTTGGTGTTCCGGATGGACAGCGAGTCCACTCGCGATTCCATCTCACGAAGCTGTTCCGGCGACTCCGCGAGCTGCCTGCGCAGTGCCGACGCCTCTGCGCGCAACGCCTCGAGCTCTCGTGCGGCCGCAACCGAATCGGGGTTCTCTGTCGAGCTCATGTGCGTCTCCTCCCAATGAGATCTATCAACGCTACCGGCACTGCCCGAATTCTGCGCCGTGACACGGATTCTGCCGATTGCGAATCGGCATACGTGACGCCCTGGGCCACCGAACCTCTCATGTTAGCCTTACCTACCTGTCGAGCAGTTTCTCTCTGTTCTGTGTAACGAAAGGGTTCGTCGTGATAATCCGCAAGCCCCTGAACGGAACATCTTTCATCGGTAGGTCCGTGGTTGCCGTGGGCGCGGTGGTCCTCGCGCTCGGGATGTCGGCCTGCTCGTCCGACGACGCGTCCGACACCGCGGCGACGACGTCCGCGGCCACGTCGTCCGCGGCGAGCGAGGCGATTGCCGCCCCCACGTCGGACGAACTGCTCGGTACGCTCCAGGTCCTCGTGGACCCCGCCCGACCGGTCGACGAGAAGACCGTCGTGGTCGTCGACGGCGACGAACGCCGCCCGAATCTCGAGGCCATGACGGCGGCCATGGCCAACTACCCGGTGTCCTTCACGGTCACGGATGTGCAGGTAGAGGGCGATACCGCGACGGCGAACGTCGCGATCGTCAGCCCGCACGGCACGGCCGCTCCGACCGCGTGGACGTGGCAGAACGTCGACGGCACCTGGAAGGTGTCGGACGAGAGCACGTGCACCCTGCTGGGCATGGCACGCGCCGGCTGCTAGTTTTCCCTTCTTCGGCGGCGTCCTGTCCGGGCGCCGCCGAAGGCGTGTCTCAGCCCTTGCCCGACCGGCGCTGCGGCTTGGGGGTGACGGTTCCCTCGGCCAGACGCCGGGCACTCACCAGGAACGCGGTGTGGCCCTGCATCCGGTGTTCCGGGCGCACGGCGAGCCCGACGACGTGCCACCCGCGGACGATCGATTCCCAGGACCGCGGCTCGGTCCAGCACTCCTGCTCGCGCATCGCCTCGACCACCTTCGAGAGCTGCGTCACAGTGGCGACGTAGACGATGAGCACACCGCCGGGAACCAGCGCCTTGGACACCGCGGGCAGCGCGTCCCAGGGGGCGAGCATGTCGAGGACCACCCGGTCGACCTGACCGCCCGCAGCCTCGGCGTCGAACTCGGCGACGTCGGCGATGGTCAGGTCCCAGTTCTCGGGGCGTTCCCCGAAGAACGTCTCGACGTTCCGGACCGCGTGTTCGGCGTGGTCGTCGCGCACCTCGTACGAGATGACCCGGCCTTCCGGTCCGACCGCCCGCAGCAGTGAGCACGTCAGCGCGCCCGAGCCGGCGCCGGCCTCGAGCACGCGGGCGCCGGGGAAGACGTCACCCTCGTGGACGATCTGCGCGGCGTCCTTCGGGTAGATGACCTGCGCCCCACGGGGCATCGACAGGACGTAGTCGACGAGCAGCGGTCGCAGCGCGAGGTACGGGGTGCCGTTGGTCGACTTGACCACGCTGCCCTCGTCGGTGCCGATCAGGTCGTCGTGCAGGATGCCGCCGCGGTGGGTGTGGAACTCCTTGCCGGCCTCCAGGTTGACCGTGTAGTGCCGGCCCTTGGCGTCCGTCAACTGGACGCGATCGCCCACCCGAAACGGTCCGCTCGGTCGCGTTTCGCGTCCCACCATCTTCACCGACTCCTCAGCCTGTTCGTCCGGCGCCGTCCGACGCCCACACCGCGCCCCGACTCGACTGTCGGACCGGGGGCCTACCCTGCCAGGTGTGAGCATCTCAGAGTCGCCAGCCCCCGTCACACACGGTTCCCCGTCACAACCCGGCGACACTTCGGCCACCCGCAGGCGCCCCGCCCTGTCACCGTCCCGTGCCGGCGACTTCAAGCAGTGCCCGCTCCTCTACCGTTTCCGCGCGGTCGACCGGCTCCCCGAGGCGCCGTCGCGCGCGCAGGTGAAGGGCACGGTCGTGCACGCCGCACTGGAGACCCTGTTCGGGCTGCCCGCGGCCGAACGCGTTCCGCAGAAGGCGGTCGATCTGGTCCTCCCGTCGTGGGAGCGCATTCTCGCCGAAGCCCCCGACCTGATCGACCTGGTCCCCGAGGACCAACGCGACACGTTCCTCGACGAGGCGCGGTCCCTCGTCACCGCGTATTACGAGCTCGAGGACCCCACCCGGTTCGAGGCCGAATCGTGCGAACAGCGCGTCGAGACCGAACTCGCCGACGGGGTGCTGCTCCGCGGATTCGTCGACCGCATCGACGTCGCCCCCACCGGGGAGGTGCGGGTGGTCGACTACAAGACCGGCCGTGCACCACGCGAGATGTCCGAGTCCAAGGCACTGTTCCAGATGAAGTTCTACGCGCTGGTCCTGCTGCGCACCCGCGGCATCGTCCCCGCGCAGTTGCGGCTGCTGTACCTCGCGTCCGGCACGGTCCTCACCTACGCACCCGACGAGGACGAACTGCTGCGGTTCGAGCGCACGCTGTCGGCGATCTGGAAGGCCATCCTGGCGGCCGGGGTCACCGGCGATTTCCGACCCAAGCCGAGCCGGCTCTGCGACTGGTGTGATCATAAGTCCCTGTGCCCCTCGTTCGACGGAACGCCGCCTCCCTACCCGGGATGGCCGGAGGGGCCCGCAGAAGACGCACCGGGTTTCGAGGAGATTGTCGAATGAGTTCCGAGTCCTATTACGTACCACTCGGTTCGGAAGCACTGAGTGCGCCGGAAGTGGGCTCGGACCAGAAGATCACCGTCGAGCGGTTCGACAGCACGGATCTGACGATCAGTGTGTGGGCCGAGACGATGCAGCACGGCGCTCCCCCGTCCGCGCTGCTCGTGCGGGCACTCGAGCGCTGCGCCCCACGCGACGACGTGCGTCTCACGCGGGTCGTGGTCGAGATCCTCGGTCCCATCCCGATCGCCGAACTCGAGGTCCGGTCCTGGGTGCAGCGACCGGGACGCCGG
Organism: Rhodococcus sp. A14; assembly: GCF_011603105.1. Lineage (NCBI taxonomy): Bacteria > Bacillati > Actinomycetota > Actinomycetes > Mycobacteriales > Nocardiaceae > Rhodococcus > Rhodococcus sp. A14. The sequence continues at coordinate 10,502 of NZ_JAAOQS010000107.1, forward strand.
GTGGAGCTGGTGGTCGCCGAATTGTGGACCGTCGGCGACCGGCCCCGTGCCGTCGCGCGGGGCTCGGCGTGGCGGATGGAGACCGTCGACACCAGCGACGCCGTCCACGTCGTCGACCCGCCACTCGAACCGCGGTCCACCGGCCGGGACGGCAAGTTCGGCGAGGTCTGGAATTCGGGCTACCTGACGACCCTCGACTGGCGGTGGATCGCCGAGATGGGATGCGAGGGCCCGGGCAAGCTGTGGGCGAAGCCGCGGCCCGCACTGGTTCTCGGCGAGACCATGACGCCGCTCGAGCGGCTGTTCTCCATCGCGGACATCGCGAACGGTGTGGGATCGAAACTCGACCCGGCAGACTGGACGTTCCTCAACACCGACCTCACCGTGCACATCTTCCGGGTCCCCGAGGGCGACTGGGTGGGGGTCAGCTCCGAAACCTCCATCGGACCCGACGGAGTGGGCATGTGCGCGGGCGTGCTCTACGACGAGACCGGCGCCGTCGGCCGGATCGCCCAGACCGTACAGGTCCGCGCCCGCCCCTGAGCGGAGCGGGCGCGGATCGTGTTGCGGGCGGAGCGGGCGCGGATCGTGTTGCGGCAGAACGAGATCAGAGTGCGCGGCAGGACCGGATGTTGGACGCGAGGATGGCCTTGGCGCCGAGGTCCGCGAGTTCGTCCATGACTCCGTTGTGGCCCTTGATCGGCACCATCGCCCGGACCGCGACCCAGTTCTCGTCGGCGAGCGGCGACAGTGTCGGCGACTCCAGGCCCGGGGTGATCTTCAACGCGTCGTCGAGGATCGTCTTGGGGCAGTCGTAGTCGAGCATCAGGTTCTGCTGCGCGAAGACGATACCGCGCACCCGCTCGACCAGCTGGTTGCGCGCGGAATCGTCGTCGGGCGAACCGGCGCGCTCGATGAGCACGCCTTCGGAATCGCACAGGGTGTCGCCGAACGCGACCAGGTTGTGCTGGCGCAGCGTGCGGCCGGAGCCGACGACGTCGGCGATGGCGTCGGCGACGCCGAGCTGGATCGAGATCTCCACGGCGCCGTCGAGGCGGATGACCGAGGCGTCGATGCCGCGTGCGGACAGGTCGTCGCGCACCAGGTTGGGGTAGGACGTGGCGATCCGGAGTCCGGCGAGGTCCTCGACCGACCAGTCCTTGCCCGCGGGGGCGGCGTACCGGAACGTGGAACGGCCGAAGCCGAGCGACAGCCGTTCGGAGACGGAGGCCCCCGAGTCGCGGGCGAGGTCGCGGCCGGTGATGCCGAGATCGAGTTCACCGGATCCGACGTAGATCGCGATGTCCTTGGGGCGCAGGAAGAAGAACTCGACCTGATTGGACGGGTCGAGGACGGTCAGGTCACGGGAGTCGGTGCGACGGCGGTAGCCGGCCTCGCTGAGGATTTCGGCGGCGGACTCGGACAGCGAGCCCTTGTTGGGGACTGCGACGCGCAGCATGGCTGAGGGTTCCTTTCGGGAGCGGGTGGAGGAGTCTCGATCACCGATCACAGATGTCGGTAGACGTCCTCGAGCTTCAGGCCCTTACCCACCATCAGCACCTGCGTCCAGTACAGCAGCTGAGAGATCTCCTCGGCGAGTGCCTCGTCGCTCTCGTGCTCGGCGGCGATCCACACCTCACCCGCCTCTTCGAGGATCTTCTTTCCCTGCGAATGGACGCCGGCGTCCAAGGCGGCAACGGTGCCGGACCCCTCGGGGCGGGTAGCGGCACGCTCGGTCAGCTCGGCGAACAGGGATTCGAAGGTCTTCACGAGGACCCATTGTTTCACGCCGCCGCGGACCTCTCCGAACCGGTCACCACCCGAGTGTGCGGCGACTCTCGAACCGGCGGACCTCGCCCGAACGGGGGTCGGTGAACTCGATGGCCCGCGCCAGCAACCGCAGCGGCGTCGAGAAGTCGCCGGGCTCGGACCGGCGGAAGTCCGGGTAGTAGTTGTCGCCCTCGATCGGCAGCCCCAGCGACGACATGTGCAACCGCAGTTGGTGCGTCCGGCCGGTCTTCGGCAGCAGCCGGTACCGCGCGCGGCCGTCTCGGGTCTCGATCAGCTCGACTACGGTCTCGCTGTTCGGTTCTCCCGGTTCCTCCGTGGCCGTCATGATCCCGTGTTCCTTGACGATGCGGCTGCGGATGGTCCGCGGAAACGCGAGCGTCGGATCGTGTCCGGCGACGGCCTCGTATTCCTTGGTGACCTGCTGGGAGACGAACAGTTCCTGATACGGTCTGCGGTCTTCCGGCCTGATCAGGAACACCAGGACGCCGGCCGTCATCCGGTCGAGCCGGTGGGCCGGTGTGAGGTCGGGCAGGTCGAGCGCCCTCCGCAGCCGCACCACCGCCGTCTCGGTGATGTGCGCGCCCCGCGGAATGGTCGCGAGGAAATGGGGTTTGTCGATCACCACGAGGTGGTCGTCGCGGTGCAGGACGTCGATCTCGAACGGAACCGGGATCTCGGGTGCGGGGTCGCGGTAGAAGTACACGAAACGGGTCGGGGCATAACGGGTCCCGCGGTCGACCACCCTGCCGTGCTCGTCGACGACTTCCCCGCCGTCGATCAGCGACAGCCAGTGCGCGCGCTCGTCCGGGTACGTCTCGACCAGGAATTCGGCGACCGTCTTCGCGCCGACGCCTGCCGGCATCCGGATGCGGTCGGGACCGAGGCCGTTGCGGACCGGCAGGGGCGCCCCCGCCACCTCAGCCCGCCCGATTCTCGGTGCAGCCGGCGCAGACGAGCACCAGTTCGCGGCCCCGGTCGTCCGGCAGATTCTCGTACCGGGACGTCGGACCCCCGCACGTGCTGCAGCGCCCCAGAGTCTTGGCCTGATCGCTGAACTCGATGTTCATCCGTTTGTCGAAGACGTACAGCGACCCCTCCCACAGGCCCGTGTCACCGAACGCCTCGCCGTAGCGGACGATACCGCCGTCCAGCTGGTAGACCTCGCCGAACCCGCGCGAGCGCATCAGCGAGGACAGGACCTCGCACCGCACTCCCCCAGTGCAGTAGGTGACGACGGCCTTGTCCTTCAGATGGTCGTATTTGCCGCTGTCGAGTTCGTGCACGAACTCGCGCGTGGTGGACACGTCGGGCACGACGGCGTCCCGGAATCGGCCGATCTCCGCCTCGAAACCGTTGCGCCCGTCGAAGAAGACGACGTCGTCACCGCGACCCTCGACCAGGCGGTGCACCTCGTGGGGCGCGAGGTGGGTGCCGCCGCCGACGACACCGTACGCATCCACCTTCAGCTCGCCCGGCGCACCGAACGTCACGATCTCCGATCGCACCTTGACGCTCAGCCGCGGGAAGTCGTCACCGAGCCCGTTCGACCACTTGATGTCGGCGTCCTTGAACGGGGCGTAGCTGCGGGTCCCCTTCACGTACCGCTTGACGTCGTGGATGTCACCGCCGACCGTCGCGTTGATGCCGTGCTCGGAGACGAGGATCCGTCCGGTCAGGTTGTTCGCCTCGGCGAGTGTGTACTGCCACAGCCGTATCGCCTCCGGGTCGGCGAGCGGAGTGAACACGTAGAACAGCACGATTTTCGGGACAGCCACGGGAAACCAGACTACCTAGAGACGGACGGCACTCCGCTGCGCCCACACCTCGGCCAGGTCGGAACCGGTGAGACCCTCGAGACTGTACCGGAACACCCGCCCCGGGCCGTCGGCCACCGCGATCTCGCACGGAACGATCAGGACGACGCACCCCGCGGCCTGCGCGGACGCCGCACCGGTGGGCGAGTCCTCGATGGCGAGGCACTGCGACGGATCCAGTCCCAGCAGTTCCGCGCCCCGCAGGTACGGGTCGGGATGCGGTTTGCCTGCCGGCACCTCGTCGCCGCACACGGAGTGGTCGAAGTGGTGCCTGCCGAGCGTCTCGAGTGCCCGCTCGGTGAGCCGGCGCTCGGTGTTGGTCACCAGCGCCGACCTCAGACCGTGCGCCCGGACGGTCCGCAGTGCGTCGTGGGCGCCCGGTCGCCACGGGATCCCGTCGCCGAACAATTCCTCGACGCGGGTGAACATCCACTCCTTGGCCTCGGCGAGCGCCGCCGGATCCCGGTCGAGCCCGAGGGCGTCGAAGATGACGCCGAGAGCGTTGGCGCTCGACGCACCGATCGTCTTCAGCCGCGTTTCCTCGGTCATCGGACCGCCGAGGTGCAGCGACAACTCGCGGACCGCGACGTCCCACATCTTCTCGGAATCGAGCAGCGTTCCGTCCATGTCCCACAGAACACCTGCGAGACCGTCGAATGCATCAGACATTGAAGTACTTCGCTTCGGGGTGGTGCAGCACGAACGCATCCGTGGACTGCTCGGGATGCAACTGCAATTCCTCGGACAACTTCACACCGATCCGTTCGGGTTCGAGCAGAGCGACCATCTTCGCGCGGTCCTCCAGGTTGGGGCAGGCACCGTACCCGAAGGAGTAGCGGGCACCGCGGTAGGCGAGGTCGAAGAATCCGGACACCTCGGACGGGTCCTGCTCGGCCACGTTGTGACCGCCGGGCAGCACGAGTTCCTCGCGGACCCGTTGATGCCAGTACTCGGCCAGCGATTCCGTCAGCTGCACGCCGATGCCGTGCACCTCGAGGTAGTCGCGGTACGCGTTGGCGGCGAACAGCTCGTTCGCGAAGTCCGCGATCGGCTGCCCCATGGTCACGAGCTGCATGGGGAACACGTCGACCTGGCCGGTCTCCTTCGCCTCGGTGCGGGACCGGACGAAGTCGGCGACGCATAGGAAGCGGTCGCGGTGCTGGCGCGGGAACGTGAACCGGAAGCGTTCCTCGGCGTCGGGTGTCGGGTCGGTGAGCACGACCACGTCGTCGCCCTCGGACACGGCGGGGAAGTAGCCGTACACGACGGCGGCGTGCGCGAGGATTCCCTCGGTGCTCAGCCGGTCGAGCCAGTACCGCAGGCGGGGGCGGCCCTCGGTTTCCACCAATTCCTCGTAAGTGGGACCGTCGCCGGAACGCTGCCCGCGCAGACCCCACTGCCCGAGGAACAGGGCGCGCTCATCCAACAGCCCGGAGTAGTCCGACAGCGAGACGCCCTTGACGATCCGGTTGCCCCAGAACGGCGGGCTCGGGACGACGATGTCGGTGGCCACGTCGGATCGCTCCGGCACCTCGATCGGGGTCTCGGCCGCCTTGCGCTTCTCCGCGATCCGCTTGGACCGCTCGTGCCGTGCCTTCCGTTCGGCCGCCTTCTCGCGGGCCGCGATCGCTTCCGGACTGTCCGGGTCGGGTCCGCCGCCACGCTTGACGGCCATGATCTCGTCCATCCGGTGCAGGCCCTCGAACGCGTCACGCGCGTAGCTGACGTCGCCCTCGTACACCTCGGCCAGGTCGTTCTCCACGTAGGAACGGGTCAGCGCGGCACCGCCGAGGAGGACGGGGAACTTCTCCGCGACACCCTTGGCGTTGAGTTCCTGCAGGTTGTCCTTCATCACCACGGTCGACTTCACGAGCAACCCGGACATGCCGATGACGTCGGCCTTCTGCTCGATCGCCGCGTCGAGGATCGTCGCGATCGGCTGCTTGATGCCCAGGTTCACCACGTCGTACCCGTTGTTGCTCAGGATGATGTCGACGAGGTTCTTGCCGATGTCGTGGACGTCGCCCTTCACGGTGGCGATGACGATGCGGCCCTTGCCGTCCTCGTCGGTGGCCTCCATGTGCGGTTCGAGGTATGCCACGGCCGCCTTCATCACCTCGGCGGACTGCAGCACGAACGGCAGCTGCATCTGCCCGGACCCGAAGAGTTCGCCGACGGTCTTCATGCCGGACAGCAGCGTCTCGTTGATGATCGCGAGCGGCGGCTTCTCCTCCATCGCCGCGGTGAGGTCGTCGTCGAGGCCGTTGCGTTCACCGTCGACGATGCGGCGTTCCAGCCGCTCGAACAGCGGCAGCGCCGCCAGTTCCTGGGCGCGGGATTCGCGCGCCGACGCCGCGGAGACGCCCTCGAACAGTTCCATCAGCTTCTGCAGCGGGTCGTAGCCCTCGCGGCGGCGGTCGTACACCAGGTCGAGGGCCGTTTCCCGCTGTTCGTCGGGGATCCGCGCCATCGGCAGGATCTTCGACGCGTGCACGATGGCCGTGTCCAGGCCGGCCTCGGTGCACTCGTGCAGGAACACCGAGTTCAGGACCTGCCGGGCCGCCGGGTTGAGACCGAACGAGATGTTGGACACGCCGAGGGTGAAGTGCACCCGCGGATGCCGCTTCTTCAGCTCGCGGATCGCCTCGATCGTTTCGATGCCGTCGCGGCGGACCTCTTCCTGACCGGTAGAGATCGGGAAGGTCAGCGCGTCGATGATGATGTCGGACTCGTCGAGGCCCCAGTTCACGGTGAGGTCTTCGAGCAGACGCTCGGCGATGCGGACCTTGTGCTCCGCGGTGCGCGCCTGGCCCTCCTCGTCGATGGTCAGCGCGACGACGGCGGCGCCGTGCTCCGTGACGAGCCGCATGATCTTCTGGAACCGCGAGTCCGGTCCGTCGCCGTCCTCGTAGTTGACCGAGTTCACGGCGCACCGGCCGCCGAGGTGCTCGAGGCCGGCCTGCAGGACCGCGGGCTCGGTGGAGTCGAGCATGATCGGCAGCGTCGACGACGTCGCGAACCGGCTTGCGAGGGCGGCCATGTCGACGGCACCGTCGCGTCCGACGTAGTCGACGTTGAGGTCGAGCATGTGGGCGCCGTCGCGGGTCTGGTCCTTCGCGATGTCGAGGCACTTCTGATAGTCCTCGGCGATCATCGCCTCACGAAATGCCTTGGAGCCGTTGGTGTTCGTGCGTTCACCGATCATCAGGATGCTGGCGTCCTGCTGGAACGGCACCGCCGTGTACAGCGAGGACGTCCCCGACTCGTGCACCGGGTTCCGCTCGGCCTTCTCGACCAGGCGGACCGCTTCGGCCACCTGCCGGATGTGCTCCGGGGTGGTGCCGCAGCAGCCGCCGACCAGACCGAGACCGAACTCGGTGACAAAACCGCTGAGCGCCTCGGCGAGCTCCTCCGCGGTGAGCGGGTACTCGGCGCCGTTCGGGCCGAGCTGCGGCAGTCCGGCGTTGGGCATCACCGACACCGGGAGGGAGCTGTACTTGGACAGGTGGCGGAGATGTTCGCTCATCTCGGCGGGTCCGGTCGCACAGTTGAGGCCGATCATGTCGATACCCAGCGGCTCGAGCGCGGTCAGCGCGGCACCGATCTCGCTGCCGAGGAGCATCGTGCCGGTGGTCTCGACCGTGACGTGGGTGATGATCGGCAGCCGCGACCCCAGCGTCTCCATCGCCCGCTGACTGCCGAGGATGGCGGCCTTCACCTGCAGCAGGTCCTGGCAGGTCTCGACGAGGATCGCGTCCGCTCCCCCGTCGATCATGCCCATCGCAGCCTCCGCGTAGGCGTCGCGGAGGACCGCGAACGGCGCGTGGCCCAGCGTCGGCAGCTTGGTTCCGGGTCCCATCGAGCCGAGGACGAAGCGGCCCATGCCGTCGCGTCCGGGCCCCATCTCGTCGGCCACGTCACGCGCCAGCCGGGTGCCCTTCTCGGCCAGTTCCCGGATGCGGTCCGAAATGTCGTAATCGGCGAGGTTGGGTAGGTTGCACCCGAACGTGTTGGTCTCGACGGCGTCCGCCCCGGCCTCGAAGTACGCGCGGTGGATGTCTTTCAGCACGTCAGGGCGGGTGTCGTTGAGGATTTCGTTGCAGCCTTCGAGCCCGAGGAAGTCGTCGAGCGTGAGGTCCGCGGCCTGCAACATGGTGCCCATGGCTCCGTCGCCGATGACAACGCGCTGGTTCAACGCATCGAGCAGGGCAGAGTGAAATGGCGCAGACATGCCGTCCAGACTAGTGGGCGCGCGAACCAATGCTGGCCGTAGGCTGGGTGGGTGAGTTCCAGTGAGTTCCCCGTCACGCCTGCGGGCCGCGCCGACGACACCCCCGACACCGCGGATGCCGGTGCGGCGGACAGTGGCGTGCCCGTACTTCGTGACCCTGTCCTCGTCGCCGCCTTCGAGGGCTGGAACGACGCCGGCGACGCCGCGAGCGGAGCCGTCGAGCACCTCGAGTTGACCTGGGACGCCCAGCCGCTCGCCGAGCTGGACTCCGAGGAATACTACGACTACCAGGTCAATCGACCCACGGTGCGGCAGGTCGACGGTGTCACCCGGGAGATCGTGTGGCCCGCCACCCGCCTGTCGGTGTGCTCGCCTCCCGGCAGCGACCGCGACGTGGTTCTGCTGCGCGGGATCGAACCGAACATGCGCTGGCGCAGCTTCTGCGAGGACCTCCTCGAGCTGATCGATCAGCTGCAGATCAACACCGTGGTGATCCTCGGGGCACTGCTCGCGGACACCCCGCACACGCGGCCGGTCCCGGTGACGGGCAGCGCGTACAGCAGCGAGGCCGCCGAGCGGTTCAAGCTCGAACAGACCCGCTACGAGGGGCCGACCGGGATCACCGGGGTGCTGCAGGACGCGTGCGTCCGGGCCGGTGTGCCTGCCGTGTCGTTCTGGGCGGCCGTGCCCCACTATGTGTCCCAGCCGCCGAATCCGAAGGCCACGGTGGCGCTGCTGCAACGCGTCGAGGATGTCCTGGACATCGAGGTTCCCCTCGGGGAACTCCCGGCCCAGGCCGACGACTGGCAGGAAGCGGTCACCGAGATGACCGCGGACGACGAGGAGATCGGCGAGTACGTCCGCTCACTCGAGGAGCGCGGCGACGCCGAGACCGACATCTCCGACGCCATCTCGAAGATCGACGGTGACGCGCTGGCGGCCGAGTTCGAGCGGTATCTCCGCAGGCGTGGGCCCGGCAGCTTCGGGCTGTGACGAAGAACTCATCCGAGTCGCTTCGTTCCTCGCTCCAGCGCACGGCGCTCTACGCCGGCGGTTTCCTCGGTCCGTTCGGCGGCGGGGTCGTCGCCTCGATCCTTCCCGAGATCGGTGACGACCTCGGCGTGAGTGCGTCCGCCGCGGCCGGCTCGCTGACGGCGTACCTGCTGCCGTTCGCGTTGCTGATGCTGGTGTCGGGCACGCTGGGCGCCCGGTGGGGGCAGACGCGGACCGTGCGGATCGCGTACGGCGTCTACCTGCTGTCGTCGCTGGCATGTTTCGTGGCGCCGACGCTGCCGCTCTTCCTCGGCGCCCGCGTGCTCCAGGGGTGTTCGAACTCGTTCACGACGCCGCTGTTGCTGGCGGCGCTCGCCGCCTCGACTCCGAAGAAACATCTCGGCCGGGCACTGGGAATCTTCGGCGCGTTCCAGGCCGCGGGACAGTCGAGCGCGCCGCTCGTCGGCGGGCTCGCAGCGGAGGTCGACTGGCGTCTCGCATTCCTCGTCATCGCCCTCGTCGCCGCGGTGCTGGGTCTGGTCGGTGTTCCCGACAGTGCTCCCGCCGAGCCGGGGGCACCGCGCCCGCGACTGCGCGACGCCCTCACCCCGTCGGTGCTGAGAATCGGCGTGGTCGCACTCCTCGGCTGGGGTGCGCTCGGTGGGCTGAGCTTCCTGGTCGCGTTCCGCGCCGAGGACGCCTTCGGGCTGAGCCCGACCCAGCGCGGGCTGCTGCTCACGGGGTTCGGCGTGGCCGGCATCCTCACCGCACGCTTCGTCGGCGGTGTCATCGACAAGATCGGAGCCCGGGCGGCCGTCCTGATCGGCGCGTTCGGCGGCGCGATTCTCGTCGCGGCCACCGGGACCGTGTCCCTCCTCGCGGTCGCGGCCGTGGCGTGGTTCGCGGCCGGAATCGCCGGTCAGTTCATCCTGGTGGGGGTCAACGCCGCCGTGCTGGGTTCGCCGGGCCCGAACCGGGGCGGCGCGGTATCCGTCGTGCAGGCGCTGCGATTCATGGGCAACGCGCTCGCCCCGATCACCCTCACCCCGGTGTATTCGGTGTCGCCCGCGGCCGGTTTCCTGCTGCCCGCCCTGCTCCTCGCCGTGCTGGCCCCGCTGCTCATGCCCCGCGACCGCGCACCTGCCTGACATGACTTCCGGGAGGGCTGTGAGGTGTTCCTGATTCCCACGTAACGTGCGCGCAGCCGTTACGACACTCCCGGGGCGGAGCCTCGACGCATGGCCAACACACCGAGTTCGAGCAAGCTGCTGGTCGTCGGCAACGGTATGGCCGGCGCACGCACCGTCGAGGAGATCCTGAACCGTGGCGGCGGCGAGCGTTTCGAGATCACCATGATCGGCGACGAACCCTACGGCAACTACAACCGGATCATGCTCTCGCACGTGCTGTCCGGGGAGGCGGCCGTCGACGACGAGGACCTGATCCTCAATCCCATGGGCTGGTACACCGCCAACGGCGTCAAACTCCACGCCGGCGACCGCGCGGTCGCACTCGACCGGTTCGCGAAGACCGTTACGTGTGAGAGCGGCCGCGTCGTCGACTACGACGTCCTCATCATCGCCACGGGAAGCAACACGTTCTTCCCCAACATGGACGGACTGCGCGAGCACGACGGGCGCCTGGCCCGCGGGGTGTTCGGCTTCCGGAACATCGCCGACACCAACGGCATGCTGCAGATGGCGCAGGCCCGCGACGACGTGTCCGCGGTGGTGATCGGCGGCGGTCTGCTCGGCCTGGAAGCCGCGTACGGGCTGCGCACTCAGGGTCTCACCGTCAACGTCGTGCACTCCCCCGGGCACCTGATGAACCAGCAGCTCGACGAACGCGGCGGCAGCGTCCTGCGCGCCGAGATCGAGAAACTCGGCGTCGGCGTCCACACCTCGATGCGGACCACCGCCGTGCTGCGCGACGACGCGGGCCTCGTGACCGGGGTGTCGTTCGTCGACGGCTCCACCCTGGACGCCGACATGGTCGTCGTCACCGCCGGAATCCGGCCCAACACCGAACTCGCGCGGGCCGCCGGGCTCGTGGTCGAACGCGGCGTCGTGGTGGACGACCAGATGCGCTGCGAGGACGAGGGTTCCGTGTACGCCGTCGGCGAGTGCGCACAGCACCGTGGGGAGACCTACGGCCTCGTCGCCCCGGTGTGGGAGCAGTCGGTCATCCTCGCCGAAGTCCTCACCGGCTCCAATCCCGAAGCGGCGTACATCGGTTCGCGCACCACCACCAAACTGAAGGTCGCCGGCGTCGACGTGGCCGCGATGGGCGTCAAGGGACCGGAGACGGCGGACGACGAGTTCGTCCAGTACTACGAACCGCGCAGCGGCACGTACAAGAGCCTCGTAGTCCGAGACGGCAAGCTGATCGGCGCCACCCTGATGGGCGACATCAGCAAGGCCGGTTTCCTCACGCAGGCGTTCGACGGCAAAGTGCCGCTGCCCGAGGAGCGGATCAGCATGCTCTTCGACGTCGGAGCCCCGAGCGCCGCGACGAGTGTCGCCGATCTCCCCGACGACCTGCAGGTGTGCAACTGCAACGGTGTGAGCAAGGGCGATCTGGTGGCGTGCGTCCATTCCGGCGCCAAGACACTCACCGACGTCTGCGCCCAGACCCGGGCAGGCAAGGGCTGCGGCTCGTGCAAGGGTCTCGTCGCCGACATCGTGGCCTGCGCCGCGGGCGGCGAACTCGAGGCCGACCCCTCCGCAGACTGGTATGTGCCCTGCATCCCGATGACGAAGCCCGAACTCATCGCGACCATCCGGGAACGCGATCTCCGCGCCGTGTCCCAGGTATTCGCCGAGCTCGCGACGGACGCGAAGGAGGACGCGTCCGCGAAGATGCCCCTGGCCTCGCTGCTCCGCACCATCTGGGGACCCGACTGGATGGACGAGCGCGGCGCGCTGTTCATCAACGACCGCGTGCACGCCAACATCCAGCGCGACGGCACGTTCTCGGTGGTCCCGCAGATGAAGGGCGGCGTCACCACGCCGGAGCAACTCCGCAAGATCGCCGACGTTGCCGACAAGTACGGCGTCCCGCTCGTGAAGGTCACCGGCGGGCAGCGCATCGACCTGCTCGGCATCAAGAAGGAGGATCTACCCAAGGTGTGGGGTGACCTCGACATGCCGTCCGGGTTCGCCTACGGCAAGAGCATGCGCACGGTGAAGACGTGCGTCGGAACCGATTTCTGCCGCTACGGTCTCGGCGATTCGACCAGCCTCGGCATCGCGCTCGAGGAGCGGTTCCAGGGCCTGGAGACGCCCGCGAAGCTGAAACTCGCGGTCGCCGGGTGCCCACGCAACTGCTCGGAGGCCCTGTGCAAGGACTTCGGTGTGGTCGCGGTCGGCGACGGCCGGTGGGAAATCTACGTCGGCGGCGCCGCCGGAGCGCACATCCGCAAGGGCGATCTGCTGGCCACGGTCGAATCACCGGACGCCGTAGTGGAACTCGGCGGACGGTTCATCCAGTACTACCGCGAGAACGCGAAATGGCTCGAGCGCACGTACGACTTCGTGCCGCGGGTGGGACTCGAACATCTTCAGGCGCTACTGGTCCGAGACGAGGAGGACATCGTGACGGGATTGGACGAGCGGATCCAGACGGCGGTGGACGGCTACCGGGATCCCTGGAAGGAGCGCAGCGCGCCGAAATCGCCCGCACAGTTCGCTCCGTCGCTCCCGCTGCTGCCGCTTCCCCAGGTGCCGGTCCGATGACCGCCCTGGTCGAGGGGCCTTCCGAGGTCGCGGTGGGGCCGGTCAGCGACCTGACGCCGGGCGAAGGCCGGACGTACGTCGTGCAGAACCGTCAGGTGGCCGTATTCCTGTTGTCGGACGGCACCGTTCGGGCGATGGATGCGGTGTGCCCGCACAAGGGCGGTCCCCTCGCCGACGGACAGATCGACGCCGCCGGCGTGATGTGCCCGCTCCACCAGTACGCGTTCGCCTTCGACACGGGCGCCTGCGCATCCGAGGGTGTGGGCTCGGTCCGCACCTACGCCGCCTCGGTTCGCGAGGGGTCGGTCGTCGTGCACGTGTGACTGGCCATTCACGAGTGCTCTGCCCTGATACGGCGTGCCTTTCGGGAAAGTCTCGGCACCGCTGTCATCATGAGCTCAATGCTGCAGCTGAAGGGGCGCGTCGCATGGACAGATCGCTGGTCGAGTGAATACCGTCGCGAGTCCGGAACGGCGACGCCGATCCGGTAACCGCCCTCCGGCCGGTGTCCCGCCGGCCGAGACGAGGTTCCGCGCGGACATCGAGGGTCTACGCGCCGTCGCCGTGCTGGCCGTGGTCCTCTTTCACGCGGGCGTGCCCGGAATCGACGGAGGGTTCGTCGGTGTCGACATCTTCTTCGTCGTCTCGGGGTTTCTCATCACCGGCCTGCTGTGGCGGAACGTCGCGAGCAGCGGCCGTGTGCGGTTGGCCGAGTTCTACGGTGCGCGGGCCCGCCGGCTGCTGCCCGCCGGGTGCATCGTGCTGGTGGCCACTGCGATCGGCTCGGCCCTGCTCCTGCCCCGTCTGCAGGCCCGCGCGGTCCTCGGCGACGGGATCGCCAGTGCGCTCTACGTCGGTAACTACCGGTTCGCGCTGCACGGCACCGACTATCTGGCCGCCGACGCACCCCCGTCACCGTTCCAGCACTACTGGTCGCTCGGCGTGGAAGAGCAGTTCTACCTGCTGTGGCCGGCGCTGATCATCGGGGTCGCCTGGCTCGTCCGGCGCAGGACACGGCGCCTCGACGCGGACGAAACACCGTCGACGACCCCGTATCTGATCGTGCTCGCCGTGGTCGCCGCAGTGTCGTTCGCGGTCTCGCTCGACTGGACCCGGACCCTGCCGCCGTGGGCGTTCTTCTCGTTGCCCGCCCGCGGCTGGGAACTGGCCGCAGGCGGGTTGGTCGCCCTGTCGGTTCGGCACTGGCAGCGGCTGCCGTCGGTGGTCGCCGCCGCAGCCGGATGGACGGGTTTCGCACTGATCGTGGTCGCCTGTTTCCGACTCGGCGAGACGACGCCCTACCCCGGAACCGCCGCGCTGGTTCCGGTCGTCGGCACGGTGCTGGTGATCGGGGCGGGGTGTGCCACACCCCGGCTGGGGGTCGGGCGGAGCCTGTCGCTGCCGCCGATGCGGGCGGTCGGTCGGGTGTCTTATTCCTGGTACCTGTGGCACTGGCCGGTACTGCTGCTCGCGCCGATCGTGCTCGGGCGCTCGCTCGACCTGACCGATCGTCTGGCGATGGTCATGGTGTCCGCGGGTCTGGCCGGACTGACACTGGTCCTGGTCGAGAATCCCGTCCGCTTCGCTGCTCCGCTGCGTCGTTCGGCCTCGCGCAGCCTCGTACTCGGCGGCGCCGTCACCGCCATCGCAGTGTGTGCGGCACTGGTGCTGCTGATCGCGCGGCCGGTTCCGGTCGGACACGGAGCCGCGGCCACAGCCCTCACCGTCTCTGCGCCGGCCGAATCGGCGCCTACCGCAGTCGATCCGCGCGACGCGGCGGTGCACGACATGACCGCGCAGGTGCAGGCAGTGGTCGCGGAATCGTCAGGGCTGCAATCGGTCCCGTCGAATCTTTCTCCACCGCTTGCCGACGCGCCGGCAGACAAGCCGGAGGTGTTCGTCAACGGCTGTGTGCGGTCGTGGCTCGAAGTGGGTCAGGGCGAGTGCGCGTCGGGGGACGTGGCGTCTCCGACGACGGTGGCGCTGGTCGGCGATTCGCATGCCGCGATGTGGGCCCCGGCATTCGAATCGGCAGCCCAGCATAATCATTGGCGGCTCGAGACGATGGGCAAGGTCACCTGCCCGCTTCTCGACCTCCCACTCACCAGCCCCTACCTCGGGCGGGAATACACCGAGTGCGAGCAGTGGCGCGGCGAGATCGTCGATCGGCTGCGGACCGAACGGCCCCGATTGGTGGTGCTGAGCATGTCCCGGCGGTACGGCGCCGATTTCGGTTTCACCGTCTACGGTCAGGCCTGGCTCGACAGCCTGACCCGCCTGGTCACGGAACTGCGGGCCACGGGTGCGGCCGTCCTCGTCCTCGGACCGATCCCGGATCCGCAGTCGACCGTGCCGACGTGCCTGTCCGCCCACCTGGACGACGCGACCGCCTGCTCGCCGCCACGGCCGGTCGCGGTGAACGACGCCGGCGTCGTGGCCGAGGCGGTGGCCACCGCGGCAGGCGGCGGACGGTACGCCGACCTCACCGCCCTGTTCTGCACCACCGAGCGCTGCCCCGTCATCGTCGGCAACGACCTCGTGTACCGCGACGACAATCACCTGACTCTCGAACACGCTCAGGCACTCTCGCCCGTCGTCGCCGCGCTGGCCGACCGCGCACTCGCACCGGGCTGAGCGGTAGCGAAGGTTCCTGCCGCCAATTCCGGTTCGGGTGTCACATTCGGTTCGTGGCCGGTGTCTCATGCCGAGAGCACGACAACCGGAGGAGGAATCATGGCCGGCACTACCCGGATCCCGAAGGCCGAGCTGACCGGCATCTACGGCGCGATCGTCAAGCGGATGTACCGCAAGATGCTCGGCGAGGTGGCCGAGCCGGTCGAGGTCGCGTGGCACAACCGGAAGGTGCTGAACTTCAGCTTCAGCGTCGGTCGCCAGGCGCAGAAGTGGGATCGGTGTGACGCGAACCTGAAGTCGTTTGCCCACATGGCGGTGGCAGGCCTGGTCGGCTGCAGCTTCTGCCTGGACTTCGGCTACTTCCAAGCCCACAACGAGGGGCTCGATCTGACCAAGGCACGCGAAGTACCCCGCTGGCGCCAGTCGGACGTGTTCACGCGGCTGGAGCGGGACGTGCTCGAGTACGCCGAAGCGATGACCCTGACCCCGCCGACGGTCACCGACGAAATGTCGGCCAGGCTGCTCGACGCGCTCGGCCCGGCCGCGCTGGTGGAACTGACCGCGTTCATCGCGCTGGCGAACTTCGCGACCCGCACCAACACCGCGTTCGGCATCGAATCACAGGGCTTCGCGACGGCGTGTGGCCTGAAGCCCCTCGCCGCACCCTCGACGACATGACGGCCGCCGGGCGCGAAGACACGATCGACGACGAAGGCTCATCCGATGTCGTACGACAGAACGAATTCGTAGCCGCTGTCGCCGGGGCCCGCGATGGACAGGTCCGCGCTGCCGCGTAGGTCGATCAGACCGCCGGTGCCCATACCCGGCACCACCTCGATCCGTGCCGACACCGAACCCTGGTCCTGGCTGCCGATGTGCTGGAACACGCACGTTCCGTCGTGCCCGCCGATCGAGCCCTCGAAGCGTTCGAGGCCGAGCACCGGCGCGGCATCGGCCTTGTATGCGATCAGGTAGACCACCGTGCTCGTTCCGTCGATGTCCCCGGAGTACGAGTACGAGACGGTCGCTCGGTTGGCACCGCGAGTGGGGTAATAGGTGTCGCCGGCGGTCGTACCTTCGCCGTCGATGTCGACGATCACCGATTCCGACCACGACGCGATGGAGAACTTGCCACGTGCAGTGTGTGAGTAGCTCATGACACGTGACTCTAGGTACGCGGCAGTATGGCGTTCTTGAACATTCGCGACACTAGGATGAGCGAATGCCGACCGTGCCAGGACATCCCGAGGCGATCGTCCACCCGACGGCCGCCGCACCGGGGTTCGAGGTCGAACGGGTCGCTCCCCGAGAGGCTTTGGCCGAGTTCGTCGACTACCACTGGCTGGTGAGGTGGTCGGTGCCGCAGCCCCATCGTCAGCAGGTGGTGCCCCAGCCCCGCGTACATGTCGCTGCCGAGGACGGACAGTTGCTGGTGCACGGGATTTCCCGGTCTCCGTTCTACCGAACGCTGACCGGGAAAGGCCACGTCCTGGGAGCTGCCTTCCACGCCGGCGGGTTCCGGTCTCTGCTGAGGGGCAGCGTCGGCGCGATCTCGGGAACCGTCCAGCCCGGCCGGGATCTGCTCGCCGGTGACGATCGCCCGGTCGCTGAGCGAATCCTCGCCGGCACGGACAGCGCGGAGATGATCGACGCCTTCGAGCGATACCTTCTTCGCACCGATCCCGTTCCGGATCCCACGGGTCGGGAGATCACAGCCCTGGTGGGCGACGCCCAGCGCCGCCGCGACATCGTCCGGGCAGACCAGCTCGCCGCACATGCCGGCTGCAGCCTGCGCACCCTGCAACGGCTGTTCACCGAGTACGTGGGCATCGGCCCGAAGTGGGTGATCCAGCGATTCCGCATCCTCGACGCGGCCGGCGCCGCCCACTCGGGCGAGAGGATCGACTGGTCTGCCCTCGCCTACGAACTGGGGTTCAGCGACCAGGCGCACCTGACCCGTGTCTTCACTCACGTGGTCGGGACACCACCGGCCACCTATCAGCGCACGAACGGCCTGCTGTAGCCCGGCCGGGCTCGGCTCAGTTCGCGAAGCCGAGCCCCCGCTCCGCGAGTTCCTCCTCGAGGATTCGGATCGCCTTCGGTCCGACGCCGTCGATCTTCGACAGCTCCTTGGCGGTGACCGTCGTCAGTTGGTCGAAACGCGTATAGCCGTGAGACGCGAGCTCACGACGGGAGACCTTCCCCATGCTCGCCGGAAACTCCGTCTGGCCTGCGGTGTCGGAAGTCGACATGCCTGTCCTCACTACTCGTTGTGACCGGCGTGCAGGTGGGCACGCTCCCCGTCGTGGTCGAAGATCGTGAGGATCTCCACGGGACCGTCGTGGGCGCCGATGGAGTGCGGCACCATGGTCGAGAACTCCGCTGCGGCACCCTCTTCGATCAGTATGGTTCGCTCACCGAGCTGCAGGCGGGCTGTCCCCGACAGCACCGTGAACCACTCGTGGCCCGGGTGCACACTCACATGCTCCGGGCCCGCGGGCCGATCGGAGGTGATGCGCATCTTCGCCACGGTCGCGCCGTGGAGCGCGCGTTCGCGGGACAGGAGCCAGATCGTCAGACCTCGCGTGTGTTCGGGCTGCGGCCGGATCACCACATCCTCGTCCTCGACGGACTCGACGAGCTGATCGAGCGTGGTGCCGAGGGCCCGCGCGATGGGAACCAGTTGGTCGAGGGCGATCCTGCGGTGGCCGGTTTCGATGCGGCTGAGGGTGGACGGACTGAGAAAGCAGCGCGCAGCGAGCACGTCCAGTGACCAGCCGCGGGCCAGCCGAAGGCCTCGGATGCGTTGACGGATCACGCTGTCCAACCCCACTTCTTGCGTCATAGGCAAGAGTGTATGCGTATCGCGCAGGATGTGGCTAGCCTGGAGTAATGACACAGCATTCTCATCACCACTCCCCTCACCACGGCGGGCACACCCGGGACCACGAGGCGGCGCTGGCGGATCTACTGGACCTGGACGCCGAGGTTTTCGGCTCCTACCTCGACCCGGTGGCCGAATGGGTCGGACAGCGCACCGGGGAGACCACGCACCGGGTCGTGGACGTGGGGGCGGGAACGGGCGTCGGCAGCCTGACCCTTGCTCGACAATTCCCCGCGGCCGAGGTGATCGCGATCGACAGGTCGGAGGTGATGCTCGAGCGCCTCCGCACGGCCGCGAACGGGTGGGGACTGGCCGGCCGATTGAGCGTCGTGCACGCCGATCTGGATGTCGCCTGGCCGGCAGTCGACGCGGCGGACGTCGTGTGGGCGGCGTCCTCGTTGCACGAGGTCGCCGATCCCGACCGGGTGCTCCGTGCCATGTACGGCGCGCTGAACACCGACGGCGTGCTGGTGGTCGTCGAGATGGACGCGCTGCCGCGCCTGCTGCCGGACGACCTCGGCCTGGGCCGCCCGGGCCTGGAGTCGCGCTGCCACGAAGCCTTGGCGCGGTTGGACTGGAACTCACACCCGAACTGGCGGGCCCACGTGGAGCGGGCCGGTTTCGTGGACGTCGAGGAGCGCAGTTTCACCAGCGAGGCAACCCCGGCCCCGCCGAGCACCGGACGCTACGCACAGAATTTCCTGCGCCGCATCCGCTCCGCGCTCGACGGGCAACTTGCCGCCGACGACCGCGCGACTCTCGATCGCCTTCTCTCGGAAGACAACCCCGACAGCGTCCTGCACCGCGGGGACCTGACGGTCCGGGGCAGCCGGACCGTCTGGATTGCCCGCCGCCCCTGAAC
>NZ_JAAOQS010000108.1:0-29441 GCF_011603105.1 Rhodococcus sp. A14
CCCGCGCACATCGTCAGCACGATGTCGTTGATGGTGGCGTCGGCGTGCTTGGCCAGCAGGCGGATCCGTTCGAGGGGGAAGGACCGGGCGGCGACGTGCCGGGCTCCGCTGATCGGCACGTTGAACACGGTGTGCGGCGCGGTCAGCGAGACCGCGCCGCCCTTGCCGCGGCGGGCACGGTCCATGGTGCCGAGTGCCGCGGGCAGCAGTCCGGCCACCTCGCCGGCGGCGGCCCGGGCGGCGTCCCACGCCATCGAGGGCAGTGCCGAGCCGAATACCGCGGTGTCGGCGTCGCCGCTCGCGGTCGGTGCCGGGACGGCGGCGAGTGGCGTGCGCGGTTGCCAGGGAGCGGGCATGTTCCGGCGGTGCGGGTCTTCGCTCATGCTGTCGCGGAGCAGTCGCATCGCCGACGCACCGTCGGCGAGCGCGTGGTGGATCTTGGTGTAGACGGCGTAGCGGCCGTCGGCGAGTCCTTCGATCAGGTGCATCTCCCACAGTGGGCGACTGCGGTCGAGCAGGGTGCCGTGCAGCCTCGACACCAGGGTCATCAGTTCGGCCATTCCGCCCGGCCGGGGAAGCGCGTCGCGGCGCACGTGGTGCTCGAGATCCACCTCGTGGTGCGGGAGGGTGTCCCAGCCCCACTGGCCGAGCGAGGTGACCGAACGGCGGGCCCGCTTCCGGAAAGGCGCCGCCACCTGGTCGCCGGCCAAGGCCGTGTCGAACATCGCGCGCAGATCGGCCGCCGAAGTGCCCTCTGGTGGGGTGAAGACCGCCAGGCCGCCGACGTGCATCGGATGCTCGCGGGATTCGCCGAGCAGAAACAGCGAATCGGTCGGTGCCATCGGCAACAGCATGCGTGTCCTTTACCGTTCCCGAAACCGGATCCGCCTTGCGATCCGTTCGCCCCTGGAACTGATGGTCAAGTCGATGTAATCGGCTCTCAAAGTAACGTTTATGTGTGGTTCAGATCACAAACCGGTCTCGCTGTTTCCGTTCTACAGCACCGCGACCGCCCGCGCCACCTGCGCAGATGGTCGCCCCCACTTGGACGTTTGTGTAGATGGACGGCGGGTGGCGTGTGCTAGAACTGATCAGGCATCGACAGTGACGTGACTCACATCGTCTTGTCCTGCGGGGATTTGTCGGCACACCGGCGGGATCCCGGCCGATGCACGAGAGCGAAGGACCACGCCCCATGATCGAGGACACCACCGAATCACCCCTCACCCCGGTTCCCGGCCCGACGCGCCTGATTCCCCGCCGGCGGCCCGACGGTCGCGAACTCCTCGCCACCGCGAAGGGAATCCTGATCGCCGCCCGCGGCTGCAGCGACGCCCAGGCGTTCGACGAACTCCTCGACGTATCCCGCCGTCATCATCTGACCGTCCTCGGCGCCGCCCGGAGTCTGGTCGACCTCGCCGCCGGACCCGCACCCCGTCGCCGCCGGTCCGACGACATCCGATTCGACGAATGGGACCAGCTGATCACCCAACTTCCCCCACGCCGCCACGCGCACGCGAGCTGACGCGACAGGATGCGCACGATCATGTCTGAGACCGACTGTTCGAACGACACCACCGGAACCGCATCGAGCCAACCGGGCGAGAGCGCGTCGCCGGTCGCCGACGACACGATCGTGTGGCCCGAACCCAGCCCGCTCGATTCCTGGTGGGAGCACGTGGTCCACGACCACCCGGCCCCGCCCACCGCCGAGTCTGTACTCGGCACCGACACGTAGCTGCCCGGCGATCGGACCGAGGTCACGACTCCGGCCGAAACTGGATGCCGCGACACGTATCCCGTCGCAACTGTCGGCCATCGCCGGGATGGTCTGCGTGAGAATCGGAGAGGCGAGGGTCCTCATTTTCTGGTTGCTGATGCGGATGAGACCGAGGGTGCCGGAGCGTCCCGGGTCCGGGGTGTGGCGGCTCGGCGTGCGCTTGCGTGGGCCATCACGGCCGCGAGGGTTGTGTCATGCTGGGTGCACGGTGTCGAAGTCGCGGGGGTGACATGACTACATGTGCATTGGTGCGATCCACAGGCAGACGTGGCTGGACATTGCGATGCGATCTGTGCGAGCACACCTTCGAGGCCGCCGTCGCCGGCCGGCCCGAAGCGGTCGCCTTTGCCCGCACCAACGGATGGATCGTCGGCGACCGCACGTGGTGCCCGATGTGCGCGGCCACCCACATCACCCGCCGCACCGCCTGAACCGCCGATCTGCGGCCCTGACCCGGGACTGGGGTTGCGGTTGCTCCGCCGATCAGGACGTCGGTCGGGACGTCGCGGTGAGGGTGTACCGGCTCGCCCGACCGGTCGTCGTTTGCCGATAACACGGCAGGCACCGTCGTTCGAGTGGTCTTATAAGGGAACGATCATCGCCGCAACGGCAACGGCGATCGCGGCGCGGTCTTGGTAGTGGGTCACGTCCGGCCTTGGGGAGACAAACGCATGGATATGCGCATCATCGAGGTCCCATACGACGGGCGCAGGTGGTACTCGTCGAGGTGGACGGCGAGGATTTCTATCAGGGCGGGATGCTCTGGCGTCGGTCGCCAGCGTGGACGAGATGCGCCCCGTGTGGCGGGGACCGATGCTGTCGGCATGGATGACGTGATCATGCCGACCATGCACACGATTTTCGACCGAATAAGTGAGGGAAACACCTGTCCCGGACTCTGTCGAGGTCACCGGCCATGGCGAAGCCGCCGGATTCCACGTCGACCGAATCCAGGCGCTGCAGCCACACAACGCCCGCACCCTCGACGACCGGGTGCAGGCGCTGCGCCCACATCACGACGAGGCGGTACCGATCGCCGCCGGGGAGGTGTACCAGCGGTACATCACGCACCTCACCGGATCCGCCGCTCACATCCGCAGCGGACACATCGACGCCATCCCATTGACCCCCGTCCAAGACGGCATCGGCAGTGTGTGCCCGGGTGAGTGATGATGACGCAACAGCGGAGACGGCCGATCCTGCGGACATGGTCGGCCGGCACTTCCGCCTCCCCGACTACTACGAGGTCGGGCGGGAGAAAATACGCGAGTACGCACGGGCGGTTCTCGACCCGCACCCGGCACACCGGGACGAGGCTGGCGCCGCCGACCTGGGCTACGCCGGGCTGATCGCACCGCTGACCTTCGCTTCAATGCTCGGTGGCGTCGCCCAGCAACGCGTGTTCGCCGACCTCGTCACCGGCTACGACCTGAGTCAGGTCCTGCACACCGAGCAGCGCCTGCAATTCCACAAACCCTTCACGGTGGGGGACCGCCTGATCTGCGACATCTACGTCGATTCGTTCCGCCGCAGCCACGGACAAGACCTCATCGTGATCAAGAACGTCATCACCGACGTCCACGGCACCCTCATGCAGACCACCTGGACCACCATGGTCGCCCACACTCCGGACACGGCCCCACGCACGCGACCACCTCGGCCGTAACCACCCGCAGCCCCAAACGGCCACTCTCCCTCCGGGTGTGCGGTCGTCGCCGCCCGGTTCCCGCCGGTCGATGCAGGCCGGAACTCGGCGAGACTGGCGTGCTGCAGTCGCATTTGACTGCTGATCAAATGCGACCGCTCCGCCACCCACCTGTTCCATGACGAACTCCGCCGCCGGGCCGTTGCTGCCCCGCGCGTCCATCGGTGACCGGTGATTGATCGGTAAACGGTCATCGATCGGGGACTGACGGGTGCGTTCGTCACTGGCCTCTTGCATCAGGCTCGGCGACGCTTGACTGGATGCAGGGACGTGCTGACCGTCCATCTGTGCGGTAGCGGTGGGCGTGCTCCGCCACGATGGGGTGCACCGACCACGGGGCCACAGTCACCGCGGTGGACCGCAGACGCGGCACGGTGGCGCGGAGCGAACCGAGCTGGTCCTGCGAACAGCAGGGACGGTAGGAAACGGACGACGCGTCGCTCCCTTGTGACGGGTTGCGTCTCATCGTGCGATGTTGGCGGGGTCGTCCCCGTTCCCTGCATGAACGGCCCTCTCGATTGCCTTGCAGACGTCGGGGATTGACAGTGATCGCCCAGCTCATGCGTCCGGTCTGTCGGCCCGGCCGGTGGGTGAGGCAGACCACACGTCGGTCGTGCCGCCACCGTCCGCGTAGCGGTGGATCTGGACGATGCCGGTTTGAGTTGCGGTAGGCCTGTGCGTCTCGTTGATCGCTTGAAAGTCTGAGTCGAAGGTCTTGTCGCTCGATATACCATTGCGAAAAGTCACCGTGTACTTCGGCATGTCCAGCAATATGCACTGTCGGCGTGGTGCCGCAATACAACGCCTGGATCCGTGGAGTCGCCGTGGGACTGTCGGCGCGCGAACAGCGAAAGCGCCTCTCGTAGTGAGCGAATTCAGATTCGCCGGTCACGATTGTCCACCTACGGAGAGGCGTCCTCGGTGCACTCAACGCACACGTTCACGGCTGGGTCCGCGGTGTTCGACGAACGCAATTTTATGGCGACGGCAGGGTTGGTACCGGTCCTCGAATTCGCCGAATAAAGTGGACAGCTAATTCGTGGACGCCGCTTTGACAGACGTACAACGGGAATTGTGCTGTCTTCATTGCCGCGGTCAATTTTGTCGGCTGGTCTGGCGGAGATATCGCGAGGATGCCGTCATCTCGCGCGGGCAGTACAGTCGACCGGTAAAGAAAATGAGGGAGTGGTCATGGCGCGCCAAATAGTGGTCGAACACGTCGACGATATCGACGGAACGTCCATCGACGACGGAAAAGGCGAGACGATCGCCTTCTCCGTCGACGGCATCGATTACGAGATTGATCTGTCAGCGAAGAATGCGACACAGTTCCACAAGAAGCTCGATTACTACATTGAGCATGCGACAAGGGTGGGCGGCCGCAAGAACCGGACCGCAGGCACCCTCCACTCCGGCGGTAGCGCGACGAAGCCGGCACGGCGCGACCGCGACCAGGGGAGAGCGGTCCGCGAATGGGCGCGCGAGCAGGGTTACGAGGTGGGGGACCGTGGGCGGGTCCCCACGGACATCGTGGAGGCGTACGACGCAGCTCACTGACGCGCTGCCATGTTCTGGCAGCGCACCGGTCACTTCGCGGCGGCGTCGACAAGTGCCTTCCGCTGGTTCGGCCCCAGGCCACCGATCCGGCGGGTCTCGGGAATCGACAGCTCCTCGAGCAGTTGAGCGGCCTTGACGGGACCCACGCCGGGGAGTGATTTGAGGAGGGCGGACACCTTCGTCTTCTTCACGTTGTCGTCGGACTCGGCCTTATCGAAAACCGCGCTCACGGTGAGGTCACCCGACTTCACGGCCGCGAGAAGTTCGCTGCGCAGCTTCCGTGCCCGAGCTGCCTTCGCCAATGCTGCCGCGCGCTGTTCCGGTGTCAAAGTGGGCAATGCCATGAGAACTCCTCCGAGTATCCGCGACAAATACTGCCGCTGGATGGGACTGCGCGTGCAGTAACGGCAACAAGAACGGCCATCACGTCATCGAGCGTAACAATCCGCGGAAGGATTTAAAGCGGATAGCATCGCAATCCAAAATTTTCGGCTAACCAATTTAGGCTTCGATCACCGTGGGATATGGCACGAGTGAGTGGATATCAGGGGTCAGGAATTGGGGAAGGGCAGCCGATCGGGGCGAAAGGCACCGCACGGCAGCAACACCGAAATCGACACCGCGAAACCCGGTAGGTTCGGACGGATCCCGGCGGGTGGCTGCGACCCTTGTGATCGGCACCGGACCCGGCACCACACGTGAGAGGCTATGCCGCCGTGCGCGGACCCCGCGGACGGGGCGCCGGTGACACGCCTAGCAATGCTAGCGGTGCTCGCTCCTCGTCCGGCAGGTTGTGCGCGCGCCACTTCTTCACGGCCCGATACAGCCACTGCCCCAATTGCTCGCCATCATCGGTGATGTAGTTGGCGGGCACCAGAGCGTTGCCGTGCTCTTCGCGGTAGGCGGCGATCGCCGTCAACATGCGCCGACGCTTCGAATCCGTCCTCGCGACCGCCGGGAGGGGTTGCCCGTTCTCGCTCCACACGAAACCGATCGCGTCGAGCTCGCTGATCCGGCTGGCCGGCAGTGTTCCGAGCATTCGGGCGACACGCTGACGGGTCTGCCACCGCCCGAGGCGGTATCCGTTGTCGGTGACGTAGTCGTCCGGGATCGGAGCGTGCGGGTGCGTGCGGCGGAACGCTGCGTACATCCGCAGTGGCGACAGTGATGCTCTGTCTTGCGCTGGTCGCTTCGACATCGATCCTCCCGCATCAATCATGAGGGTCCGGTAGTCCAATCGTCGTTCATTCAGTATGTCCACCACGTCACATATATAACAGCACCCCGCCCTCGCACTCGTGATGCAGAGCTTGCCTCGGGGGGGCATTCCTCGCGACGTTGTGCGCACCATGGCCGCGCCGGAAGCCGTTCCGCAGACCTGCCGTGGAAAAGAGTCGGGAGTCTTTCGCTCCCGCAACCGGAGTGAGCCGGAAATCAAGAGTCGAGGAGAAGACGCCTTGGGGTGCCGGATCGGCGAAACAACCTCCGCGTGCTTGCATCCTGGTGCGCTGCGGCTCCGTCAACTGCTCGCTCGCGGCCACAGTCACTACCGTCGCCCTTCCGTTCGCGGTGGGAGGCAGCCGGGTGTCGCCCCGCACACGACAGAACTCATCCAACCTCTGCTGGGCTCGTTCGACGTGAGATCGTCGGACAGGGTGCGCCACCAGCACTGGGCAGCAGTGGGATTGGCCTTCTCCGCCACTCCTGTGCGGTTTCCGGACCGCGGTGGGCAAATCGCCATCGAGGCGCCGTAGCGTTTGGCGACGCCGGCGAAGCCGGCCGTGACCCGACGGAGTCGGAGTGGCAGACGGTCGCCTTCCGATCGTACCGCCAGGTTCGGGTCAGGCCCCCGAGTCTGCGGCTGACGCGGTCGACCAGATGCGCTTGGGTCATGGCCGGTGCCAGGACCCCGTACCAGCGCCCGGAATGGGCGAGTGATCCGACGAGCAGGTGCGCCGCCGCACCCCGTCCC
Source organism: Rhodococcus sp. A14 (assembly GCF_011603105.1). Taxonomy (NCBI): domain Bacteria; kingdom Bacillati; phylum Actinomycetota; class Actinomycetes; order Mycobacteriales; family Nocardiaceae; genus Rhodococcus; species Rhodococcus sp. A14. The sequence goes on from NZ_JAAOQS010000108.1 coordinate 7,015, forward strand.
CAGGAGGCTGGTGGGTTCGGCGGGTCTACCCAGTCCCATTGTGTTTCCTCGCCGTACGTGGTCGACGTGGCGAGGTGGGGTGACGCGGTGGCGGAGTGGGTCGATTTGTCGCCGCGCCGGTGCAATGGGCGGTGTGCTACGCGACGGCGCCATACGTGGAATGTTCTTGCGCTCAGCGGCGTCGGTGTGACCGACAGGGACGGGCATGAGGAGTGCGTGGCGCCTGAGTTCGTGATGTGGCTGTGGCTACTTCTTTCAACTTCGACGGAACGTGGCCTTCGTCGAGATGCTGGCATGCTGAACTGTCCTGGGTTGAGTGGAGACTCCTGATTGAACCAGGAGAATGAAGTCATGCCAGCACCGAGGAAGTACGACACCGAGACCCGTGAGCGGGTTGCAGTCTGCCGTCAACCGGTGGGGGATTGGCCTTGCTCCGTTCGTCGATTCCGGGGTCCTGGGCCCGTACGCCGAGCGGATCGGGTTCGTGGCGTCGGCGAAGGTGAGTCTGGATGCCTGCGCACTGTCCCACATCACCGGCAAGGCGGTCCTCGAATTCGTCGAGCAGGCGCAACGGCAACACCCGGACGCCGGCATCCCCGAGCTGTTTCCCTTCTGGGAACCGCACCCGGCAATCCCTGTGCCCCCCTGTGACCCGCACAGTCGACTACGGCTTGGCGTCGACGATGTTCCGCCGCATCACTTGTCGCAGGCGATACCGTCGTTGTCTCGGTCGAGCTTCGTCGAGTGGCCGGGTGTCGGGCGTGAGCTGCCGAAACCTACCGTCGCCCGATCGCGGCGGGGTGTGCGGTGAGGGTTCCTCCACTGGCACAGGTGCGGCGACCGCCGCAGGGCTCGTCCTCGCGGTTGTCGGCTTTGCCTGCATGGGCGTGGCGAAGTGACTGCCGGGTGGCTAGGGGAGGCGGAACTGTCGTCGGATCATGGCGTCGAAGGTGCGGTCGGGCAGCTTGCTGATGGCCACCGCGGTGGCGGCGCCGCGCCCAACCCGGTACCGCGGCCTGGGGTGGGGGGTGGTCGCGGCCTTGACGATGGATACGGCGACCTGGTCGACGTCACTGGTGATGACCTTGTCCTGATTCGTGCGGTGGTAGGCCGCGACCGCCTCGGCCATCTGGGTGTAGGCGCCGTGCCCGGATGACTCCTGTAGGGATGCCAAGGCGTCCTCGTGCCATGGGGTGCGCACCGGGCCCGGCTGGACGATGGTGACCTGGATGCCGAACGGGCGCAGCTCGGCGCGCATGCTGTCCGAGAGGGCTTCGAGGGCGAACTTGCTGGCGTGGTACCAGCCACCCATCGGAGAGCTGAATTCCCCCGCCAGGCTGGAGACGTTGACGATGCGCCCTCGGCGCGCCTGGCGCATCGGAGGCAGGAGGCGCTGGGTCAAGGCGGCGAGGCCGAAGACGTTGACGTCGAACTGGCGACGCGCCCGCGTCAGGGGCGTCTCCTCGAAGGACCCGAACTCCCCGTACCCGGCGTCGTTGACCAGGATCTCGATGGGTCCGCACTCCGCCTGCGCTGCTGCGACGGCGCGGTCGATGCTGGCCTCGTCGCTGAGGTCCAGGTGGACGGGTACCACGCCGGCCAGCTGGGCTATCCGCTCCACGCGGCGAGCTGCGCCCACTACCGGGTAACCCTGCTCAGCGAGCATCTGGGCCGTGCGGGCACCGAGCCCGGAGGATGCTCCGGTGACGAGGACGGCCCGCTTACTGTCAATGTCGTTCACAGTTCCAGTACGTTACTGTGAACGACATGCGCAGTCAAGACATGGGGAGCCGGATCCTGCGCTCCGCGTGGGGACTGGACCCGCCCACGACGCGGGGGCCCAAGGCGCGGTCCAGCGTCGATGACATCGTCGCCGCCGCAATGTCACTGGCCGACGCCGACGGCCTCACCGTGGTGTCGCTGGCGGCCGTCGCCGCTGAGCTGGGGCTGACGACTACCGCGCTGTACCGCTACATCGACTCCAAGGACACACTCGTCGAGATCATGATCGACACCGCCGTGGGACCGGCCCCCCAGCTCGGCGAGGGCGACTGGCGCGCCCGAGTCCTGACCTGGGCACAGCAGTTGTGGAACCGCTACCGGACCCACCCGTGGCTCGCCGACGTGCGCGCCGCAGGCATGCCTCGCTACCCGCAACGACTGGCGTGGATAGACCTGCTCCTACGTGAGCTGGACCGCGGCTCGGTGCCTGACCCCATGCACACCGCCCTGCTCCTCGACGGCCTCGCTCACACCTTCGCTCTGCTCACCGGACCGGCAAACCGCCCCGCCGCACCGCCCACGTGGCTCCTGGAAGCAGCGGCCTCGCGCTATCCCCGCCTCGCCCAGGAGCTCGATCGCGACTGGACCGACATCGAGGAGGAGTTCACCAAAGCCGTCACCACCGTCCTCCGAGGGGCCGAGCCGATGTCAGACGGAGGGTGTCCCGGAGGCGCGAAAGAGGCTTGACACCGCGCCTGCAATCCGAAGGGCGGGATGTCGCCGTGGAGGCCTCGACCGGTCACGCCAACGGTCGACAAACCTCGGTCGTTTCAGTCAGCGCAACTCCCGCAGATCGACAGGGGCCGGAACATGGGCGCTGGTGGGACCCCGAGTCGGAGAACGCCCTTCGTTGCGCCGATGGCACGCGCGCGGTGCATGGTTGTTCCTTGCCGAACGCCGCCGCGTCTCCAATCGGGAATCGGACCCCGAACTACCGCGCGGCGTCCTCATAGTTACCGAGACCTGAGCTGATGCCCACCGAATCGAAACACGCCACCGGAGCGAAGCTGACTGCTGCGTGAGCATCGATGACGGCGGGTTTCGCCGCTTCCATCGCGTCGGCCGACTGCCACTGGACCATGGTCACCGCATTGCATCGGCCCGGACCGGCGATCTGTTCGAGCAGATAGTCCGCGACGAGCCCAGGCTGATCCCGTAGGACCAGGTGTGTCCGGCGGGCAGGAGAGCAGAACTCCTCTCTGGCTTGATCAGGAACGGCGAACTTGTCGCACGCGGTAGACGACTGACACCGCGCACCTCCGAATTGGTTGTCCACACACCGTAAGACATCAACCATTCTCGAGGTCAAGCCCGAAGTGTGGAAGACGGGCGGGGAGGGTCTATCGGCGGGCGAGGATGAATTGCGTCTTCTCGCAAGCGGAACCCACACCGCACACCCGCGCCGCGATCCTCTCGTGGTGCCTCATGAAGCTGGCGCCCAGAACGAACCAAGGACAGACGACCGACGAAGCGCATAACTATCCAACGAGGCGTTCGCTACCGATGGCATGCCACTCGGCCGATCAACCGGCGCCCCGTTCGTCGCTGTGGCGAAGGCGTTCGACGAGCTTGCTCCCACACCGGTTCCGGAACCGCCCAGTCCGCAGCGATCCACAGCTGCCGTACGTAGAGCTCGACAACGAAACGATCGGTGTCACAACCACGTACCTCGGACCCAATGTGACGGATTGAATGACAGAGGAACGGTAAGGTTCAGTGTCATCTGCGACCACGCCCTCACGCATCCATCACTCTGGCGCCGAGATCGATCTTCGCGCGCTGAGTCCGTGGCCGAGGCGGCGCTCGAAAGTCGAGAAGGCGCCCGACGCCGATACCGAGTCTTCGGCGATCGAGCCGAGCACACCCACCAGAGCCCACGACAGGAACGTCAGCGTCGTGTCGATCTCGTCGTCGTCGATGTCGAGTCGGCCGCGAAGATTCTCCGCCAGGATCTCTTCGACCATCTGCTGCGTTGCACGAAGCAACACGCCGCTGCTGCGTCTGCCGACCAACGCCCGGTACAGCTCGCGGTGCTGCTCGGCCAACTGCAGCATCGTCTGCACCGGTTCCCAGAGCCGGGCAGCGTCTGCCCCGGGTTTGTGCACCGCCGCGCGCAGGTACTCGGTGCAGCTCACCACGAGTAGGTCGTCTTTGTCCCGGTAGTGACTGTAGAACGTGGATCGCCCGATATCGGCGCGGTCGAGGATGTCCTGGACAGTGGTGCGGGTGTATCCCTTTTCCAGCAGCAGTTCGATCAGAGCTTGGTGCAGGAGCCCCTTCGTCCGCCGAACACGGCGATCGGCTGACTTCACCATCGGCTGCTCCCGTCGTTACCGAACATTTCGCGATCAACTGTTCCGAATCGGACGCATCCGGGCCATTTGGTTCTGGTCCGGCAATGCTATTGGGGAAATGCTGAACTCATGTCCGATACCGAACAATCACAGTCCACCCATCGTCGACCCGGGCCGCCCCACGAAACGCCGCCGGGCATTCTCATCACCCGTGTCCGCGGATACAACCTCTTCAACACGGTCTTCTTCGGCGGTCGCCGACGACGACTCGACACCGCGCTCGCGGCGGAAAGCGGGGCGAGCCGCGGTGATCACGTGCTGGACATCGGGTGCGGGCCCGGGCGATTCGCCGGTGCGCTCGCCGAACGGGTCGGCCCCACTGGTCAGGTCGAGGGCGTTGACGCGTCCGGGCCGATGATCGACTATGCCTCCGCGCACGCGGGCCGCACCGGCAATTGCACCTTTCATCTGGGCACGGCCCAGTCGCTGAGCCTTCCGGACGCGTCATTCGACGTGGTGACCTCGACGTTCGTGATGCACCACATCCCGGAGGATCAGCGAGAGGTCGCGCTCGGTCACATGTTCCGGGTGTTGCGCCCGGGCGGACGGTTGCTGATCGCCGACATGCATCCACTCGATCGTCTCCGCGCCGGCGCGGTGCGTGCGCTCGCCCGGGTCGCCACCCACCGCCCCGGTCACGGTCACGGTCACGGGCATGGGCATGGGGCTGACGGAGAGACGCCGACGGATCCATTCGCCGCCGTCGATGTGCGCAGGTACATCGATTCGCTACATCACATCGGTTTCACCGGAGTTGAGTTCCGGCCCGTCAAGCCGTCGACCGGATGTCTCGTCGCCGTGAGACCGGATGGACTGCGGCGGAGTTCGTAGCCTGGCACACCGGTCATCCCGACTGTGCCGATTGCGATTCGGATTTGTCGGGGACAGGGCGGTGAACGCTGGCGATGTCGCGCTCGACGTGGCGCCGGATATTTACCCGCGACCCCGAGGGAGTTGGCCGAGACCGGTATCGCCGACTGTGCCTTGGGGTTGCTGGCTAGATCAGTAGCCGCCACCTCTTCCAGGATGCTTCTATATCCGTCAAGTCATGCTGGGGCCGGGTATGCAGCGGTCAGTGTTCGGAACAGTTGCCGGGTGATGTACCTCTTCAGGCAGCGCATGATCTCCTTGGTCGTGCGACCCTCGCGGCGGCGCCGGGCAACATACGCGCGGGTGTCGGGGTGGGTGCGCATCCGGACGAGGACGATGGTGGTCAGCGCCCGGTTCAGTCGTCGATCTCCGCCACGATTGAGTCTGTGACGCATCGTGTTCCCTGACGACGCCGGTATCGGGCAGGTCCCGGCGAGGGCTGCGAACGCGGCTTCGGAACGGACACGGCCCGGATGAGACCAGGCGATGAGCACGGAGGCCGCGACCACCGATCCGACGCCGGGTAACTCCGGCAGTTCCGGTGCGACCGAGCCCACAGCAGAGTCGAGTGACTTCCTGTTGTCGATCAACTCGGCATCCAGGGCGCGGATTCGCTTCGCCAGTCGGACCGCCTCCTGCCGACACGTGTGCATGGTGACGTCCTCCGATCGGGAACGCCAGGTCGATATCGCATCAATCTGTTTGCGCGTCAGAGCTTTGCGCGCATCGATACCGAGGTCGGTGATCCGGAGCAGGGCGGTGAGCGCATTGACTGCTCGGGTTCGCTCGCCGGCCATTTGTTCTCTGGCCACGACCAGGACCCGAAGCGCGGCGCGGGGTCCCTCGGCGCGCGGCCAGCGGAGCCGGGAGATGTCGACCGCGAGCACCGACCGGGCGATCCGGACGGCGTCGAGTGAGTCGGTCTTGCCGATTCCGCGTCGGTGCGCGGCTGACATCGCGGCGGGTTCGACGACGGCCAATCCGGAACCGAGGACGCGCTCGGCGAGACCGGCTCCGTAGGAACCGGCGCCTTCGATGACCACCAGAGTCGCGTGCTCGCCCACGCGACGACTGATCCATGTCACCGCTCGCTCGAGCCCGGATGGGTTCGTAGCAAACATTGATTGGTCGACGACTGCACCGGTCGCGGCGGTGACAACCGACAGCGAGTGGGTAGCGGCGTGGGTATCGACCCCGATGACGAACTCGTACTGATCTGCAACGATAGGCATTGCGACGGATCTCCTTCCCAAAGGGTGACGTCGTGTCGGCGTCGGCCCGGGAAGAACACTTCGAGGCAGGCCTGTAACGGGCCACGACCCGCGCACACGGGTCGGGCAGGCTTCTGATCAAGCCACCGAAGCGAGACCGGGTCGGCGTCGCCGTCTCGGCCGAGTGGACAGATCCTGGAAAGTGCGCACCCCGAAAGGGCCATGCGGTTCAGGGGTCACACCCAGTCGCGGACGACGACACCGATCCTGCCAGCCAGCCCCGGGCCAGCCACTACAAACACTTACAGACGGTTCAGGGTGCGGTACTCCTAGCTGGACTGGGGTTGTTGGCGCGTGGACTGTTCGACGACCCAGGCGGCGATTTGTGCGCGTGAGGTGAATCCGAGTTTGGTGAGGACGTGCTCCACGCGTCCTTGGGAGGTACGCGGTGCGACACCAACTTGTCGGCGACGGCTCTGTTCGTCAGTCCCTCGGACACCAACTCGGCGACCTGCCATTCCCGTTTGGTCAGGGTGGTCGGGCTGCCGATGCGGGTGCCGTGCGGTGTCTTCTGGTCTTCGTGGAGCGCGTAGGCACAACTCGATAATGTTGGTGAGGAACTTCATGGATCCCGTGGTCGCACAGTCCGAATGCCGCGGTGACGGTGTCACGCTTGCCGCCGACCGGTGGGGATCCACCGTCCCAGGGTGTCGGCGGATCGGATGTCGAAAGAAAAGGCTTGGTTCTGCCGCTGCGCGGCGGCGGGCAGACCCGGCATTCCTGGCGTAACACCGGTCGCAGCCTCGCGCCGGATGGCTGGTCTGCCATCGCCGTGGACGCGCGTGGGCATGGTGACAGCCTGTGGGCACCCGACGGGGACTACGGCATCGACGCACTGGTCGCCGACTTGACCTCGATCATCGCCGAGGTGGCGGAGAAGCCGGTCCTCGTCGGTGCCTCGATGGGCGGTATGACGTCGTTGATCGGGCAGGGGGAGAACCCGGATCTGGCGCGCGGTCTGGTCTTGGTCGATATCGCACCGAGGGTCGAAACGAGCGGTACCGCGGAGATCACGGCCTTCATGCGCAGTGGCCTCGAGGGTTTCGCGAGCCTGGACGAGGCTGCGGCGGCGATCGCGGCAGCCCGAACCGGGTGCGTAAGCCCAGCCCGCAGCGGTAGCGCAAGAATCTCCGTTTGCGGGATGGCCGCTGGTTCTGGCATTGGGATCCAAAGTTCCTTCGTCACGGCGACGAACCCACCCGCCAAGCGGATTCGATCGTGCGATACGAACGCGCTCGGGCCGCCGCGGCTGCGGTCACGGTTCCCACGATGCTCGTTCGTGGCAAGCAGTCCCATGTGGTCAGCGAGGAAGGCGCCAAGGAACTGCTCGAACTGATTCCGACCGCGAAGCTGATCGACGTGACCGGGGCCGGTCATATGGTCGCGGGCGACGACAACGATGTCTTCAGTGGCGGGTGAAGGATTTCTCGACGAGAACGTTGCAGCACTGCGCCACTGACGCCGGCGAGGCCTCGGACGCAACCGTTCGAGGGATCAGTTTGGATCTGCATCGGTGTCGGTTGCAGTGGCGAACCGGATTCGGCTCCGAAACCGGTGATCCGACCGAACTTTTCGCAGGCGATCAGATTGGGTTATGGCCGCGAATTCTGCACTGTTAGAAATTTTCTCGAATCCGATGGGCGGCGGGGGCGTGGGCGACCGAACCGCAGCAGACCTCGAGCGTGAACTCTCCGTGGTCTCCAACATACGCGACCGGATCCGCGCTTCGGAGGGCACGGATATCTGTACCCCGACCACCGCGGTCGACCATGTTCTCGATGAGCTCAACAGTCTCGAACGATTACCGCGGATCCGCCGTGATTTAGCCCGCATAGTGCATGAGGTCGTGGTCTCAATGAGCAACCTGTGCCGAGGGCGGTGGTGCTGGGGTGGTGCGGTTCGGCCCGGATGGCGACCAAGGATGAAGCCGTCGTGTTCGCAGTTCACAGGTGCGCGAGCATGGGGAACAGGGCGATCGCGGAGACGGTGATCCCCGCGGCGCCGGCAACGACACCCAGCAGGGCCCGCAACGATGCCGCCTCATCGTCGGCTACCGCGGACCGCGAGGTGGCGACGGCGCCGCAGACCACCGCGGCCACCCCCAGGAGGAAGCCGAGTCCGATCATCCAGAACGACGCCACGGACAGCGCCCCGAGGGCGATCGACACGGCGGGCAACCGTGAACCGTGCTGTTTCCGTCTCTCGTTGTCGTTGAGGGAGGAACACATACGGTGGTCGGCACCGGGGCTGTGAGGGACGGTGGCGGTCATGATCCTCCTTCTCACGGTTGACGAGTCGGGTCGACGGGGCAAATGTTATTGACGTGACCGGAAGCGTCGTCAAGAACTGTTCGGGCGCAACGGGAACGGCGTTGTCGAAGCCGTTTCGGTGGTCGAGGGTTGCGACTCGGTCGAGGGTCTGTCGCTTGTGACGAAGACCCCACAAGAAATTTAGCACTCGTGTCGTGGGAGTGCTAACTCTTTTTGCTAAGTAATTTCATGCTCCTATGCCGGCCGCTGAAGTGCATCGACCGCCGGACTCTTTGGCCGTGGACATTCGCCCAGGCCCGAGGGGTGGACGGTGCTGGCTCGATTGTCGAGCGAAGGGCGCTTCGTTGGCTGCGTGGCCGAGGCGGTTCCCGCGGCGTCGCTGAGTGCGAATGCCGATCCATGCCGGCACGGCAGGGTGGGGCGCATGTTCCGGACCGGCTGAGGGGGCGCAGTATCGGCGAGAGGGTGCCAGTGTCGAGGCCCTCCGGCCCGTCTATCCCGACACGGGTGGTACGCGGTACACTGTTGGCACAAGTGGAGGTGGTGGACATGCTCGTCGACCGTGATCGGGCCCGTGACTCGATCCATGCCCTGTCGGATCCGGACCTGGTCGAGTTGCTGGTCGAGGAGTTCTCCCGGCGGCCGGCCCTGCGTCCTGTCCGTGACGATGTGACGGCGTTGCTGTCGATGAGCCCGGCGCTGGCACGGCAGCAGGAGCGTGCGGTTGCCAACCCGGCCGCCGCGGCGGTGGCGCGTACGCGGATCGTCTCGTCGGTGCTGAACTCGATCGTCGAGAAGCACGAGATGGTCGACTCCACCGCTGTCAGCCGTGTCCTGGGGAAGGCGGCGACCAGCCGGAATACTGCCAGCCGCCTGTCGGCGGCCGGCACGGTGATCGCGCTGCCGGTGTCGGGGCACAAGCTGTACCCGGCCTTCCAGTTCGATGCCGAACGCCGGCAGGTCCGCCCGATCGTCGCCGAGATCAACCGGGCCCTCGGCGCGAAGGACGACCCGTGGGGTGTGGCGTCCTGGTGGCTGAGCCCGACCGACTTCGCCGACGACCCTCGATCCCCGGCCGCCCTGGCCGTCGCCGGTGGGCACGAGCAGGATCTGCGGGACATGGCCGACGACCTGACGCAGGACTGAACCCGCGTGAGTTACCCGGATCCACCCACCCCGTTGCCTGCTGCCCTGATCACCACGATCCCCGCCGATACCGCGCTGTGGCGCATTCACAGCGCCACCCGCGGCGCCGCGGAGTTGAACCCCACCGCCCGGCCTCGGGCCCGGGTCGGGGGCCGGTTCGACAGTCTCGACGGCTCCTTCGGATACCTGTACCTCGGTGACAGTCCGGCCGCGGCGGTCGCCGAGACGCTCTGCCGCAACCTGCCGGTCGACCAGTCGCCGCGGCTGATCCCGCGGGCGAAGATCGCCGGCCGAGTCCTGAGCGAACTACGGACCACCCGCACGGTGAAGGTGGTGGATCTGACCGGGACCGGGGCGTCCCGGATCAATGCCGGCGCCTGGTTGTCCAAGTGCGACCCCTCCGGGTATCTGCACACCCGCCGGTGGGTCGCCGCGATCCTCGCCGCGAACCCCGATGTCGATGGCGTGCAGTACCGGCCGCGGCACGAGGAGAACACTCTCGCCTGGATGCTGGCCGATGACCCGGCCACGCACACCCACCCCGCCGTCACCGCCGTCGGAGGGTTGATCGCGCTCGACTCCGCCGACGGGCACTACCTGTTGGGTGCGATCCTCACCCCGCACAACGCCGCGCTCGGACCCTGATCCAGCCCCGTGCCGGCAGACAGCGGCACGCCGAGGTCGCGACAGCCTTGCAGCTGATTCAGGTCGGAGCGGGACGTGAGGTAGAGGCCGGCGACGCGGCCGCGCCGAAAAGTACCTTCGAGACCGGTTGTGCTGGGCGGTTGCCTCGTTGGTGCCAGCAGCACAGGATCGTCACGTGGGTGATCGCCGGGCGGTGGTCGCGGGTGGTCAGTGACGGTCGTTGTCGTCGACCCAGTAGGTGAAGGTGTACCGGCTGATCCCGGGCGAATCGGTGGTCAAGATCGTCTGCAGGGACAGATCGGACCAGGTGCGGACGCCCTGGGCCCGCAACTGTGCGACCGCCTCTTTCGCCGCGTCGTCACGGGCCGCGCCGGCCGGCAATTCCAGTGACGTTCGTTCGATTCCCACCGGGAACACACTATGGCAGCGATATGCGCGCACGTTCCTCGCCCGTTTCCATGGAACTGCACACACTGCAGCATCGTGGGGAGATGCTGGCCGTGGGGGTCAGGTTTCGGTTCGTCCCTGCGGCGTAACGGCCCGAAAGTGTCGACTAGGACTGGTGGACAACAGTATTCGTGTAGGAGTCGGGAGGCGATCTGCCGAGGTGGGGTTCGCCGATGGTCTGCGTCGTGTCAGGGCGGTCGAAGGGCGGCGTCGAGGATGGACGTGCGCAGAAGTAGACGAACGAGGTAGGCGACGGGCGACTCGCTCCGAGGGGTGACACGTCAGCCGAGGCTCGCCGCGTCAAAGGTGCGAACAGCGGCGGCGACACGGTTGATGTGTTGTGGTGCGGCCAAGCGCAGCCCCCGCCAACGATGTATATCAGCTGGCAGGGGCGCTACACGGACAATCTGCACGTAGGAACGAGCAGCGCACAATTGATCTTCGTGAGCCGGACCCTGGAAGTCCAGGGAGTGTGATCCATGCCATTGCACTTTCTCCGCAACCTGAATTACCGACCAGTAAGTGCGATTTCGACGCTTCCTGCGGTGCGTACACGAATCGGCTGAGTCGCGATCGGCGCGAGCCTGCGACGGGGGTGGTACTGCCGGAACCGGCGTGTTTTGCTTCGCCACAGCAATGCCGACGGGCTTCGGCATCGAGTGATTGAGTGACAATCCCGTCTCGGTCGGGACGCCGATTATTTTGTGCTGCAGCATGTCCGATAGTGCGCAGCTGTTCTGCGCAATCGAGTATGTGCGGCGAGCTGCTGCTTTACCTACCGGTGTCGCTGACGAACCCCCTAACAATCTGTGCTGGCGTAACGAAATGCTTGGGCGACATAGTTCAAACGCGGTGTGTGACGTAGAACACGGCTGAATTTGTGGAAAAAGCCTGGCGCTTGGGGGTGTTCGGTTGCAACCCTAAGCCGAGACCCAAACCTCCAGGCCCAATTTCGGGTATGGGTGCAGGTAGTTCGGCCAATGTGCAGGTGTCGAAGTCGGTCCAAGGTAGCTGGTGCGCGTCATCGACGTGGCAATCGAAAATATCTGCACGTGAGAGAAGAGTTGTCATGGCACGGATTGCCGAGAACCTGGGCACCAATCTGCTGAATACGTTGCGGGTCGGTGTGGTTGGCACTGTTCTGTACGCCGGGCTCATCATGGGAGTGGTTGTGGTGGCGGTGTGGAAATTCCCGATGCCCGGCGTGTAGGCCCGCGGCGACTCATGGTTCCCCGCCGACGCCCGGCGGGTGAAACACTCGGTGGCAGTTCGGCGATAGAGCTGACAGAGGCGTGGTCGTGCCCGTGGCTCCGCGTGGCGGGTGATCAACGCGCGGTACCCGTGACGGGCGCCTGTTGATGTGGAAGGAAGCGACGATGTTCGGGACGGGCATGGGCGCGATGGTGGGTCTACTGGTGGCTGCGCTGGTGGTGGTGCCCGTCTCGTTCGGTGTGGCGGCACGAGCGGACGCGAAGGTTCGCCGCCTCTCAATGTTCCGACCGTCCGATCCGTACCTGAGGGGATCGGTCGCGGACGTGGACGAGCGGTGCGATCGGTGGCGGCAGCTGGCAACGCGGGCGTGGCTGATCTGTGGCGGCGCCTCGCTGGTTGCTGTGGCGGTTGTGGGTGTGCTGATCTGTGTCGGGTGAGGGGTGACGACGTTGCCGGGTATGTGCGGTGGGCGGTTCGCGGCTGTCGGTGCGGGACGGGTCGAGCCCTCGACGCCGAGACCGCAGCTGGAGTATCAGCGGACGCTGAAACTGTCGCGGCCGCTGAGGCATACGCGTCCGAGGCCCCGAGATGCGGGTGAAACCAGGTGGGCCGAAGCGGCCCGGTCGGAGTGTAGTCCGCTCCGGCCGGGCCTCGCCGGGACGTGCAGCAGGTACCCGCCGCGTACATCATGACCGCACTCGTCCCGGTGTGCGTCCGGGAAGGGGTGCGCTCCCGTTGGGCGGTGCGGTTCCGCGTTGGTGTGCCTGGGTTGTGGGCGTCGCTGATGTCACCTCGGGCGTTTGACGGCGTGTGAAATTTTCGACCGGATCTACGGATCTCGGCAGACCGGTGTGCACCAATCCCTGCCAGCCAGTGTAGGTGTGGCTGGTGCGGTATTGGTTTGTCGACCTGTTCCTTCGTGTTTCCGGTGCGAGGATAGGGTAGATCCGCCGCCTGCTCCGATCGCTGAAATGTGACTCACGCCACATGTCGTTCTCGGGTCGTCCGTACCTGCTGACGATCATGAACAGTGCGGCTCCGAGGCCGACCAGGGGATGGGTGCGCATCCCGGCGGACTTCCGCCAAAGTTGTCGCTCCATGCCCACCGCAGCGGAGAGCGCGACGGCCACCGACAACACCGCCACCAGGGCGGGTGCGAGGTCACGAGCATCGCTCGGATAATCCTTTGACAATAAGAGAATAGGAACAGTTGCGCCCGTCCGCTGGAACATTCTGATCCTCACGTGTGGGTGCCGCTGTTTCTGAGGGTCGGGTCTATTTTGGTTCTGGACGGGACGACGGACTTGCCACCACCAACGGCGGGTTGGAAGGTTCGAAGCCGGAAAGGTTGTTGGCCTTTCGGCACTCTCGCAGTGTGGGCGTCGTGTCGCGGCGCTTGGGAGCGGTGCGCCACACGTGCGTCTCGAATGGGAAGATGGACTCGCGCCGTCGACGTTCGAGGTCCTTGACAGGCTTCACGTCGGGCGAGGCACGCGGTATCGCAACCGGTGTTGTCTGGATCGTGAGTGTCCTGGAGGGGCGACGACGTGCGACAGCCGCGAGTAGTGTGACAGCGCCGATCGCGGTGACAGCCGCCACGGTGAGCCCCCAGCGCTGCAAATCCTCCGGTGATGCCGCGCCGGCGGTGTGGAGCGACGTCGCGAACAGCGCCCCGGCGGCGACCGCTACGAGCGTGGATCGCAGGTCTCGGGCGGAGGCGGCAGCGTGGGACAGCAGACTGCTTTCGGCACTGTCACACAGCTTACCGAGTTCGGTGTGCAGGAAGGCGATCTCGTCGGCGGTGTGGTGGACCAGCGTTGATCGCAGGTGTGTCGATGCGATCCGTGGCGGATGTCGGTGTGCACCGGTGAGATGTGCTTGCAGAAGCCGTGTCTCGATCATCCGTGTGCGGGCCGCCGCGATGTCGCCGTGGCCCGCGAGAGCGCCGCGTTTGCTCAGGTGGCGGCGGTGGCGCAGGAGCGACAGTACGCGGCGGTGGTCCGCGGAGTGCTGTGCGCGCAGGGCAACCCAGCCGATGAGGCCGTAGAGCATGTCACGGGTGCCCCGATCGAGATAGTCGGGACTGGTAGCGGTGGCGCCGAGGTCGACGGCGAGGGCTCGGGCGTCCTCGCGAATCGCGATCCCCGACCCAAGACGCGACGGCCAGTCGGTGAGCGGGGCCCGGTGCCAGCGGAATAGTCCACGGTAGGAGCGGGACGCACCCCCAGCGCAGGGTGTGGTGCCGGGTTCATCGACCAGTCGCCGAACCGCATCGACCCCGTCGGTGTGGACCTCGATGACCAGGCCCTCGAGTGCTCCCGAACCAGTCCGATGGGGGCTGTGCATTGTCAGGCTGCGCAGCGGCCGGTGGACCTCAGATCTGGGCAGTCGGGTGTCCAGTCGCGGGAAAATGTCGGTCGGGCTCGCCTCGGGCGTCAGTGCGAAGGGGCGGAGAAACGCTTCGATGGCGGCCCAGAATTCTCGGCTACCGCCGTCGCGGAGGGGGTCATTGTGTCGGTCGATCAGGCTGCCGGCGCGGTCGGGGGTGAGTTCCTCGCAGGCCAGTACCAGTCCGTTGCCGGGAACCTCCCACAGTGACAGGCAGGTGGCCGGTGGGCCGACGTAGCGGCGTTGCGGGCCGTCAGGCGCGCGCTGGTTATCGAGTGCGAGGCCGAAGGTGACCGGGGGACCGCTGCGATCGACGATGTGTCGGAACGCCAGCAACTGCGCGTGGGGGCCATCGTCTCCGGTGGCGGTGGGGGCGCTGATGCGGGCAGGCAGGAACGGTTCGACCTCGTCGACCGCGGGAACCGGGACCGGGTCGGCGCTTTCGACGATATCCAACGGCAGCAGGATTACTCGCAACGTTGCCCGGCGTTTCCTCGACGACAGTGAGGTCGGGTCCGGTCGACGGGTGACGAGTCCAGGACGATTCATTTCTGTTTCATAGTTTCTCGACGGGTCCGGCACTCCTGTGTCGACCCTACGGGTCGGCACAGGAGCCAGTGATCTCACCGGATGCTGTGTGAGTTGCCCTTGTCTCGCTCACTCTGACTTCTTGGGGATACATGTCGTCCCGGCCGGGAGGGGCCGGGACGACATGCCTGAGGCCGGAAGTTGGCCCCCCGATCAGGTGGTCACACGCAGGGCGAACCGAAACTTCTGCGGCGTGCTTCCATTGAACTTGTCAGGGTCGTGTGAGTGTTGTTCGTTCCTGTAGAAAATCGGAAGCGAGTGCAGCGGTGATATCGCCACGCCGAGCCGGTCTCTCCCGGAGCTGCTACTTCTGCTGTGGGCGAGGGTCAGGCTTTTGGCCGTATTCCCGGGGTAATATCATCAATCTTCAGGCACGACGAGGTTGGTGGGGTGCGGCGTTGACGCCAGTAGTGCGTCAGCTCTTCCGCTTTCGGATGAGTTGAGTCGACTCGAGGGCCTTCTCTCGCTTCTCCGCCCGGCGCTCCTTGAGGGCACGTGCAGATTGTTTCGAACTCTTGACGGCGGACTTGTCAGCCATTGTCGGTCCTTTCCGAATCGGCAACCGCGAACTGACCTCGACCATACCCAACAAAAGAAATAAGTCCAGTTCAGCGGCCGATACGAGGTGGATCAGGTACAGGAGGGTCGTGACGACGGGGTCGGTTGGACCAACGTCACCCGGGTTGTACCTCCGATCGGAGATGGTCTACGCCTCAGGAGCGTGCATCCGATCGTCCTGCAGTGGCAGTCAGAGCTTCCGAGGTACAAGGGGCGCAGTAAATTTGACGGAGCTTGCTTATTTCCTGCGGATGGCTATGGTGCAGGGCAGCGTTAGTGGCATCTATCTGGAGGACTGAAATGTGAGTGCAGCTACCGATCGTCAGTGGGCGGTTCGTGACGCTGTTCTGCGTTGGCTTCTTGCGAAGACAACGGAGGGTTATCGCAGCCCGATTCTGGATGCGGATGCCATCGGAGCGGAAGTCGGGTGGGTGGCCTCGGCGCTCACCCACGACGAAGTGTCCGACGCCTCGATGTTTCTCTTCAAGGAGAACTACCTGACAGGGGTGCCGGTAATGGGGATCGGGATTCCGCGACCGATGCTGACCGTTGCCGGACGTCGGGTGGCCAAGGCCGGCAAACCGTTGAGGTCCAAGGTCGACGCTCACCAAGCGAAGTTGCGCCAGCGTCTGACGGCTCCGCTGGCGTAGGCATCCGCGACGACGACGGCGGCAGTGAAGTGAAGTGAGAGAACGGCTCGACCGGTCACTTGTCACTCGACGATGAGTACCTGAGCACGGGTTGAGCTCGGAACCGTTAGGGTCTGCACCGCCTTTGGGGCACACCACGCAGACGCCGACGGGGTCACCCAGTCCGGTCGCGTCCCCCGAGGTGGGTGTCCGCGTACGCGCATTCCGCGGCGAAGGTTCGACCCAAATCGGTCGACTGTGCCGTCGGTCTGCGATCGGAATGGCCTGGCTTGGTGGTGGTGACGGCCGGCAGGGGTGCATCAGCGAAAAAGTCGGAACGATAGCAGGATTCACTTTAGGTCCTAAAGGATGGCAAGGTGCTCCGGAGATCGTAGCGTGGGCGCTGGGCGGATCGGTCGATGGCGCGCTGCGCGACTTACAGTTTCGCCGGTCCGACGCCGTTCGCGTGGTTCGTCGATGGGCACGTTGTTCGTCGGTGAGGGTGTAACGGACGGCGACGGTTGGGCGGTCTTCTTGTGGGGTGACTGCACGCCCGCCTGCGCGATCATCGGCCCGGTATCCATCGCCGCGGAACCCAGATCTCGACTCTCGTTGCGGTCGCCGCCGCCTCCATCGTGATCTGACCGATTGTATTCGGAGTCAGCCGATTTCGTCCGGAGTAAGACGGGAGTCGTCTATCATGGGTGTGGCGAGCCGATCGTAGGGCAACGTCGACGACCGCCGGTGCCGGGTGGCTCAGCACCGTGGAGATCAAGGCCCGGCTCGCCGCGATGTTCGCTGACGACAACACAGAGGCCCTGCGCCCTCGTTGCCGTTCCCGTCGGTTGCGGGTGAACTGAGCACTACCGCATCGCGATCCGCGCCTGGCCGCCACACCTGGCCTACCCGAGGAGGACCTGTCCCATGAACCTCAATGTCGCCCTCCTGTTACTTGTCCTCGCGGGAGGAATCGGTGGTACCGCCGCCGTCCAGGCCGCGTTGCGCCGTTCCGCCGGGCGGTGCCGCGGCCGCGGCGAGGGTGCGGTGGTCCGCGTGGACGGCTGATCAGCCCTTCTTCGGACCAGTCATTTCCCCACCCCACTGAAACCAACCCCCGGATTCACCTGCGCTGGACACCGAGGGCGCCATCTTCATGGGCGCAGCACCAAGGGGGCGGACGTAGCAGACTCGCCCGCAAGAACCGCGATCACCGCACTGCCACGCACACCGGCCCACCCGAGAATCCGACTCAGCCCAAGTCGACCTAACTTCATGGTGTTGTTGTCGGACTCGGGCGCAACATACATTTGTCGGCAGGCCGCCGGCCGGGCCGCCACAATGCCCGCCGGCCGGCGGTTCTGCACCCCACCCGGGTTCTACATCCCGGGTGGGAGTAACTGGATGGGTCCACACCTGCGAGGCTCACCTCCGCGGACGGTCGCGGCTCTCACATCCGGTATTGCGCGGTAACCGTGTCGACCCCGACACGTACCGCAAGGCCGAGGAGGCCAGGCGCTGTTGAACCTCTCCATCTCGCCACCTCCGTGTCATGCGATATTTACACACCTAAAGTTGAATGTTCAACTTGCTGGGGTGTGAGATACGCGACCGCCCACCGTTGGCGGCTCGACCTCGAAGGTGCGCAGTGACGCTCTCGCCGGGTCTCGCCCGCAACGCGTTGCGTCGGGCGGCGATCCGCCGTCACGCGCACACCGCACAGCCCATTCGTTCGTCACAGGAGACGAAAAAGGGAAGTATTCCAGGGTCTTCCGAAATCTGCGGGATCTCCAACCGTGGGAAGGGTCGATGCCGCCCGCAGAATTTCCCTGAGCGTCTTCGAACGCCGCTTCCGAGACGTCTGACGACATTGCGCAGTCCGGACGTTGGAACTCGACAGCCAGCCCGTCGGCAGCTCCGGGGTGCATCGGTCGAGACTGGGGTGCCTAGGTACGACTAGGTAAATGCCCGTGTTCTCTGGCCATCGCTTCGACGAGACTGGAGTGACGACCGGTGACCTCGGCGATACGAGTGCGGAACACCCGCCCACCTGCTGCCACCATCATGTGCACCGCCAATGAACGAAAGGGCTATCGTGCCGACCGACGCGTCAGCAATATCCAGGCGACGCCCTGTGCCGGGACCTGCTGGCGCACAATTGCTGGCCACCGCGGCGGCCAGCGTGGCCGAGCAGTGTTCCTGCAGCCATGACGCCGCCTTCGATGCCCTGATCGATGTTGCCCGCCGCAACCACATCAGTGTCGCCACCGCAGCTAAAGACCTCTTGTCCCGGCCGTCCGTGGTTCCCGCTCGCTGTGAACCGCAACATCCCCGTCCCACGGTCGATCTGGCATCCGGCTCCCCTGACGTCAGCGGTTCTCGATGAGGAAGGGCCGGCAATTGTTCCCCCTGGAAGGTCACACGCGAGAGGTGACGGCCACCTCCGATTCCGGTGAGTGGCGGGAGCGTGCGGTGTGCTGCGGCGCCGACGTGTCGGTGTTCTTCTCACCCGAGGGTGAACGTGGCCACGCTCGCGACCGGCGCGAAGCGCAGGCCCGACAGGTTTGTCAGCTCTGCCCCGTGCTCGCGCAGTGCCGCGATCACGCTCTGACGGTGGGTGAGCCCTACGGCGTTTGGGGTGGCATGACCGAGGGGGACCGAAGAAAACACGTTATGCACCCCCATGCAGCCAACGTCACTGCCTGTCAGAGCAATTGCTCTCTAGCCCCGCGCTGACAAGTCGTGCACTCTGCTGCAGTGCCGCCGGTAGCGTCCACAGGCACACGCGACACGCCGACGTACAGGGTGCAGTCCGCGGTCCAAGTAGTTGCTGAACCCGCGCGTGTGGACTCGGCGTGTCGTTAAGAAGTGGGCGGCGGACGGTCGTGAACGCTTGGTCGGCTGACCCGATATATCGGGTGACCTATTGACCTTGAGCTGGGAGAATAAGTGAAATCCATCAAGAACGCGCTCGCTGTTGTCGCCCTGTGCGCCGGTATGAGCGCACTGGCAGCCTGTGGCGGAGGAAACGGCGGCGAGGTGACCTCGGATCCGGGGTCAGGAGTCAATCGGCCTGCTGACTCGACCGCGGCCACCCCAGCGCCGGCGAACCCGACGTTCGGTCAGGCGTACACCTTCGAGAACGGCCTTGCGGTCACGGTCGGTGCGCCACAGCCGTACACGCCGAGTCCGTCGGCGGCTGGTGCGGACGCCAGCCTCCAAGCTGTGGTCTTCGATATCACCATCGTCAACGGGTCACCCGAGAACTACGAGACGATGGTGTTCGCAACGACGTTGCAGAGCGGGAACCGCGAGGCGAGCAAGATCTTCGACTCCGCTAACGGTGTCGGTGGTTCCCCGAATACTCCGACACTGCCTGGTCGAGAGTCGGCGTTCCGGGTCGCGTACGCAGTCACCGATCCTCCCGACTTGGTTATGCAAGTCAGTCCCGGATTCGACTACAAGAAGATCATTTTCACAAGTTGATGCGGGAACGGCTGTCGCAATGGGACCCGGTCGGTGTCCGAAAAACACCGCACCTTTGCAACGCTCGGCGACGCGGCCCGTTACCTCACCTCAGGTGGACGGCGTGAGCCAGGCGAGCGCGGCGACCACGAGTGCCTGCGTACCGGAGTCGAGGGTGGTTGAGCAACCGGAGCGAACCTTCGCGGAGGGGTTCACCGGTGCGACTGGGTCGATCGTTCCGGCGTCCGACACCAGTGCATCATGTGGTTCGGTCGACAGGCCGATTGCGAACTCAACCTCCTTCACCACGGCGATCTGGGTTGCCTTGGGTCGGGCGTACAGTAACTGGTGGAAGCCTGCCCCTCGTCGGGGTAGTCCTCGACGAACCGTCGGTATCCGACCGCGCCATTCCTTCGTCGTCGTAATGTGCTCCCGGCCGGGCTACGGGTGAGGAAAGACCACCTCTCGCCTCGGGTTACTAAATTTAGTCCGGATTGGCCAAGTGTCCACCGATCAGGGTGGTCTGTACCGCGTCGGCGGCGGGCGCAGTGAGTATGTCGGCGAGGGGCGCGGATAGGAGGACCATGTCGGCGGCCGCACCTACGTGGATGTGGCGTGGGGTTCCGCCCGGGTCATCCGCGGGAGTGAGGTATCGCGTCAATGCCTGTGCGGCGGTGATGCGTTCGGTGCTTCCGACGATCTCGCCTGTCGGTGCGCGGCGGGTCACCGCGGCGGTGATCGCCGCCCAGGGGTCGAGGGGGCCGTACGGGGCGTCGCTCGACAACGCGACCGCGACGCTCGCGTCGATCAGCGACCGGCACCGGTACAGGTCGGGTAGGTCTCGCTCGTCGACGTCGCGGAGGTAGTCGTCGCCTCGGTCGGCGAGGAAGCCGGGCTGGGTGACAACTGTGAGTCCGCGCCGGTGGAGGCCGTCGATGGTCTCGCGGGGGATGATCGCGCCGTGCTCGACGCGGTCGCCTGGCAGGATCCCGACTTCGTCGAGCACGGCGAGCAGGATCAGCAGCGCCTCGCGGGTGACGCAGTGCACGGCCACTGCCCGTCCTCGGTTGTGGACCTCGCGGATCCGGTTTGCCAGGTCGTCGAGGTCGGGGAGGCCAGAGTCGGCGAGCACGATCTTGTACGGGCCGATGGTCAGACGTGCGGTGGGAAGGGGGGATTCGTCGGGCTGCGCGCCTAGCAGATGCACGCGTTGTGGCAATTCGCCGCTGGACATCGCCGCGGCGATCGCGGTCTGTGACTGCGGGCTGAGGTCGGGGGTGGCGTCGGTGACTCCGGTGACGCCGAAGCGGGTGAGCGCGGCGCCGACCTTGTCGAGGCGCGGCGGCCGGGATGGCGGGAGCCGGTCGCGGAGCCAGGTGTCGGCGCGCCACACTCGTCCGGTCGGGTGGCCGTCCGGTGCGCGTTCGACACCGGGATGGGTTGCGCTGTCGAGGTGCGTGGCGGTCACGGCGGCGCTGTTGAGCACCCACATGGCGCCGCTGCGGTGCTGTATCCGGACCGGCCGCGCCGCGTGCAGGCGGTCGAGGCGGTCGGCGTCGAGGTCGCCTGCGACGGTTTCGATGTAGCCGACGCCGCGGACCCAGCCGTTGTCGTCACCGGCCGCTTTGCCGAGTGCGGTCGCGAGGGTGGCGGCGTCGCGGATGTGCGGTGGCCCGCAGCGCACCGAGGCGGCTTCGGCGGCCATCGCGTGCAGGTGCAGGTGATGATCGTGCAGACCCGGGATCAGGGCGCCGCCTTCGGCGTCGATCACGTCGGCGGTCGGCGCAACTAGGTTCGGCCCGACTGCGGTGATCCGGCCGCCGGTGATCGCCACGTCGGCACCGGGGACGCCGTCGACCTCCGCGTCGCGGATCAGGAGGTCGGTCACGGTCCTGTGATCCCCAGCGACTGCAGCACGGTGGTGGTGTCCGCACCGGATATGGCGACGCGTCCTGCCGGCATGCGTGGCCGCGGCTCGGCGACGGGAACGACACCGGACGCGGTCTCGACCTCCCAGCCGCCGCAGCGCCGGAAGACGTGCGGTACCGGCTCGCTGGTGAGGGTCGAGGAGACGAGGTCCGACATCGACAGATCCCACAGGTGTCCGGACCCGTCGGCGTGTGCGGACATTGCGAGGGCCGCGGCGGTGACCCCGGTGAGGGGGTCGGCGAGGGCGTCGCCCACGAAGAGGGGTGTGCCGTCGGAGTCGTAGGCGATGAGTCCGGCTGCGGCGGCGAGGTCGTCGCCGAAGCCGATGCGGTCGGAGGAGCGTCCCGCTGCGGTGATCGACACCCAGGTGGCCCCGCGGGCGACGGCGGCGTCGGCGTCGAGTCCGAATCGGGTCAGGGCGCGGGGGCGGGAGGCTTCGATGACGATGTCGGCGGCGTCGACGAGGGCGGCCAGCGTTCGTCGTCCTCCGGTGGTCGTGGGGTCGAGGACCACCGATTCGTGACCGCCGTGCAGCAGCCGGTAGAAGTCCGGATTGCCGCGCCGGGCGCCGTCGGGGCGGTCGGGGGTCTCCACCTTCACTACGCGTGCGCCCGTGAGCCCGAGTAGGTTGGCGCACAGCGGGCCTGCCCAGAGCGAGCTGAAGTCGACGACGAGGAGCCCATCGACAGGCCGGGGATACTGCGGCACCGGGACCGGCGGTAGGGCGCCTGCCCGCGACACGGGGCCGGCGGCGACACCGAGCAGTTCCGCGCGTTCGGCTAACTCGGTGCCGGTGTGGGTGCGGAGCCAGTCGGAAACGGCCGGCCAGGGGTCGTTCTCGTTGATGGAGTCGCTGATCAGCGCCCCCAGCAGGGT
>NZ_JAAOQS010000109.1:0-29412 GCF_011603105.1 Rhodococcus sp. A14
GTGGGGGTGCGGGTGGATCCGGGTGTGGTGGTGGAGTTTGCGGGGTCGGTGTTGCCGGGGGGTGTGGTGCCGTCGGTGGTGGTGGTGTTGGGGGAGTTGCCGGTGACGGCGAGTGGGAAGTTGGATCGTGCCGCACTCCCCGCACCGGAAGCTCCGGCGCGTCGATTCCGCGCTCCGGCAACCCCGTTCGAGTCCGTTGTCGCCGAGGTGTACGGCGACGTCCTCGGTGTCGATTGCGTCGGTGCCGACGACGACTTCTTCCGGTTGGGCGGAGACTCGCTGTCGGCCACCCGGGTCGTCGCCCGGGTCGATGCCGCTCTCGGCGTCGACGTCGGCGTGCACGCCCTGTTCGAGGCACCGACCGTGACGGCTTTCGCCGCGCGCGCGGCGAAAGCGGGTGTGCTGACGCACCGGCCGGAGTTGCGGGCAGCGCCGCGCCCCGAACGCATTCCCCTGTCCCTGGCGCAGACCCGCATGTGGTTCCTCAACCAGTTCGACACCTCTTCGCCCGCCTACAACATCGCCATGGCGTTCCGGCTCACCGGCGCACTCGACCTCGGGGCACTGCGGGCCGCGGTATCCGATGTGGTGAAGCGCCACGAATCGCTCCGCACCCGCTTCCCGATGGCCGGCGACGAACCGGTGCAGGTGATCCTCCCTGCTGCTGATTCGGTGCCGGACCTGCCCGTCACACCGGTGCCGAGCGACGAGGAGTTGCGGGAACGGCTGTCGGCGGCGGTCTCGGAGGGGTTCGACGTCACTGCGCAGATCCCGTTGCGGGCCGCCGTGTTCGAGATCTCCGGCACCGATCGCGTGCTGCTGGTCGTGGTCCACCACATCGTTGCGGACGGAGTGTCGATGGTCCCGCTCGCCCGCGACATGATGGTGGCGTACACCGCGCGGGCGGCCGGATACACCCCGGAGTGGCACCCGCCCACGGTCCAGTACGCCGACTTCACGCTCTGGCAGCGTCAGCTCCTCGGGTCGGAGGACGATCCGCAGTCGATGGTGTCGCAGCAACTGGACTACTGGCGCACCACGCTGTCCGGCCTCCCCGCCGCCCTGGACCTGCCCGCCGACCGCCCGCGGTCGATGCAACGCACACCCGACGGGAGCAGGGTCGGATTCGAGATCGACGCCGTTCTGCACCGCCGGCTGCTGGCGACGGCGTCCACGCACCAGTCGACCGTGTTCATGGTCGCGCACGCCGCCCTGGCCGCCTTCCTCGCGCGGATGTCCGGTACCGAGGACATCGCCGTCGGCACCCCGGTCGCCGGGCGCGGCGAGGCCGCCCTCGACGACGTGATCGGGATGTTCGTCAACACCGTGGTGCTTCGGACCGTCGTCTCCGACGCGAGCCGGTTCTCCGAACTGCTCGAGCAGGTGCGCGACGTCGATCTCGGTGCGTACGCCCACGCGGAGGTGCCGTTCGAGAAGGTCGTGGAAGCGCTCGATCCGCCCCGCTCGACGGCACACTCACCGCTGTTCCAGGTGCTGCTCGAGTTCCAGAATGTCGAGCGCCCCGACCTTTCGCTGCCCGGCGTCGAGGTCGAGGGCATCGACCTCGGTGCGACGATCGCCAGGTTCGACCTGCAGCTGACGTTGTCCGAGGAGTACACGGACGACGGAACACCGGCCGGCATCACGGCCGGTTTCACCTACGCCACCGACCTTTTCGACGCCGAAACCGTCGCCGGCCTGGCCGACCGGTTCGTCCGGATGCTCGACACCGCCGTCACCGACCCGTCGATCAGGGTCGGCGACCTCGAGATCCTCGACGCCCTCGAACGGGACGAACTCGTACCCATGCGCGGCTTTCCCGCGGCCGCGGAACGCACGCTCCCGGACGTCCTCACCGCGGGCGCTGCGCTCGCACCGGGGGCGACCGCAGTGTCGTGCGAAGGCGTCACCGTGTCCTACCGGGAACTCGACGAGCGGTCGAACCGACTGGCCAGGGCGCTGATCCGTCGGGGTGCCGGACCGGACGCCTTCGTCGCGATCGGCGTGCCGCGATCGCTCGAATGGGTGCTGTCGGTGTGGGCGGTCGCGAAATCGGGGGCGGCGTACGTGCCGGTCGATCCCGCCCTGCCGCCCGCGCGCACCGGCGGTATGCTCGAGGATTCGGGCGCGGTGGTCGGGTTGACGGTGACGGCGCACCGTGACCGGTTGCCCGGCGTGGTGCCGTGGCTGCTGCTCGACGATCCCGAGGTGGCGAACGGGTACTCCAGCGACCCGGTGACCGACGCCGACCGTCCGCGTCCGCTGAGAGTCGACCACGCCGCGTTCCTGCTCTACACGTCGGGGTCGACGGGAACACCGAAGGGGGTCGTGCTCACGCA
The DNA here is from genome assembly GCF_011603105.1 of Rhodococcus sp. A14. Classification (NCBI taxonomy): domain Bacteria; kingdom Bacillati; phylum Actinomycetota; class Actinomycetes; order Mycobacteriales; family Nocardiaceae; genus Rhodococcus; species Rhodococcus sp. A14. The sequence goes on from NZ_JAAOQS010000109.1 coordinate 2,340, forward strand.
CGGCGGACTCGCGAATCTCGCAGTCGAGGAACGGGAACGGTTCGCATCCATGCACGGTGCGCGGGTGTCGCATCTGGCGTCACCGAGCTTCGACGCGTCGTTGTTCGAACTGCTGATGGCGTTCGCCGTCGGCGCGACACTGGTCGTCGTGCCACCGACGGTCCTCGGGGGACGGGAACTGGCCGAACTCCTCGCGAGCGAACACGTCTCGCACGCATTCTTCACACCCACGATCCTGGACACCCTCCGCCCCGAGGACGTTCCGTCCCTGCGGATTCTCGCCGTCGCGGGCGAGCGGTTCCCACCCGAACTGGCCGACCGCTGGACCCCGGGACGATTCGTCTTCAACGGATACGGACCCACCGAGGCGACGGTGCAGACCACGATCAGCGAGGTGCTGTCGCCGGACGAACCGGTGAACGTGGGAGGCCCGGGGCGGGGCGTCGACGTGATCGTGGTGAACACATGGTTGCAGCCCGTTCCGGTGGGGGTGATCGGGGAACTGTACGTCGCGGGGCCGGGGCTCGCGCGCGGCTACCACCGGCGGTCGGCGCTGACGGCCGCGTCCTTCGTGGCGAACCCGTTCGGCGAACCCGGCTCCCGCATGTACCGGACCGGCGACCTCGTGCGGTGGAGCGAGGTCGGCAGACTGGAGTACGTGGGACGCAACGACTTCCAGGTGAAGATCCGGGGCCAGCGGGTGGAACTCGGTGAAATCGAATCAGTGCTGGCCCGCTGCGACGGCGTCGGCCGCGCGGCGGTCACCGTGCACAGCGGCACCGGCGACCGGCTGGTGGGATACGTGACCGCCGAAGCCGGGGCGAGCATCGACACCGCCGGGGTACTCCGGTACGCCGGATCCCACCTCGCCCCGTACATGGTGCCCGCCCAGCTGGTGGTGCTCGACCGGCTGCCCGTCGGCCGCACCGGCAAGCTCGACCGGCGAGCGCTACCCGCACCGGTGCTCGCGCCCAAAGAATTCCGGGCACCCGCCACCCCGGTCGAGGAGGCGGTGGCGGAGGTCTTCGCCGACGTCCTCGGCATCGAACGCGTCGGAGCCGACGACGACTTCTTCGAACTGGGCGGGAACTCGCTCGTCGCGACCCGGGTGGCGTCCGCGCTCCGCGACCTGCTCGGCACCGACGTCGCGCTGCAATGGATCTTCCGCAACCCCACCCCGGAGGGCCTGGCTCGCCGCATCGTCGACCCGTCGGCGCTCGGAAGCATGCCGGCGGACGACGTGCTGAACGTCGTCGTTCCGTTCCGGGCGTCCGGTGCGCAACCCGCGCTGTTCTGCGTGCACCCGGCGGGCGGACTCGCGTTGGGATACGCCGGACTGATGAAATACGTCTCGCCCGACCGCCCGGTGTACGGGCTGCAGCTGCCGATCCTCAGTGGCGGAACGACGTTCGAGTCGATGGCGCAGCTCGCCCACCGATACGTCGTCGAGATGCGCGCGGTGCAGCCGCAGGGGCCCTACCACCTGCTGGGCTGGTCCCTCGGCGGTGTCATCGCCCAGGCCGTCGCCGTCGAACTCCGTGAGTCCGGCGCCGAGGTCGGCACACTCGCGATGATGGACAGCTACGTCGCGGAGGGCGAAAACTTCGGTGACCTCGAGGTGAACGCCGAGGAGTGGCTGCACGGGCTGGGTGTCGAGTTCGAGGGCGAGGGCGACACCGGCATGTCGTACCGCGAGCAACTGGTCGAGATGCTCGGACGATCCTTCGGCCGCGACCCCGCTTTCGCGTCTACCCTCCTCGGTCGCATCAGCACCGGCCTGGAGAACTCGAAGCAGATCTCCACCGGATACCGGCCGCGAGTGTTCGACGGCGACCTGTTGTTCTTCAGCGCCGCGCAGTCCGCCGACGGGGAGGAAGGCGAACGGCCGTCGCCGAGTGTCTGGCAGCCCGCGATCACCGGCGTGATCGTCGAACACAAGGTGGAGTGCGACCACCTGCGGATGACCACACCGGAAGCCCTCGCGGTCATCGGGCCGATCCTGGAGCGCTCCCTGGGGTCACGCCCCGATCGCACTGCCGATGACGGGCCAGGACTCCCGTAACTCGGTCTCGAACAGCCCCCACGAATGCGTGCCCTGCGACAGATAGGCGAACGTGGCGGGAATCCCCAGCGAGTGCAGCCGCGACTGGAACGCGGCCGCGCACACGTTGGTCACCATCTCGACGACGCTGCCGCCGATCGTCTGGGGCACCACCAGCACGGGGTCGTGGTTGTCGATGCTGCCGGGAAGCCCGTTGCCGCTCGAGACGAACAATTCTGTGCCGCGCAGTCGTTCGGCATTCAGCATCGGGTCGTGTACCCGCCACCGCGGATCCATGGCGGAGCCCCACATGTTGGCCGCATTGCCGCCGCCCCGCAGTTCCACCATCGACCGCACCATCGCCTGGCCCAGCAGTCCGCTCGTCGCGGCACACCCGCTGTACGAGCCGACGGCACGATAGAAACCCGGAGCCTGAATGGCGAGGTCGAGTACCGCGCCGCCTGCCATCGACACCCCGCCGATGGCGTTCGCCCCCGTGGTCGCGAAGCGGCTGTCGATGGCGGCGGGGAGTTCGGTCGTCAGGTACGTCTGCCACTTGTTCCGGCCGAGGACCGGGTCGTCGGCATCCCAGTCGGTGTACATGCTGTACTGGCCGCCGATCGGCATTACCACGTTGACGTGCTTGTCGGCGAAGAAGTCCCGCACACCGGTGTTGTTGAACCAGGAGATCCCGTCCGACCCGCCGCCGATCCCGGTGAGCAGGTAGAAGGTGGGCGCCGGAGCGCCCGATGCGGGAGAGATGACGTCGTTGGCCACCCACCGGCCCATCGACTCCGAATACACGTCCACCCTGGTGATGCGGGGCTCGGCGGACGCCGACGGCGGGCCGAGCACCGCCCACACGGATACGACCAGCAGTATCACCGCCAGTACACGCAGAGAGATCGAGGATCGCAGAGCTTCGAACGTTCGCATGGACGCCCCCTGGCTGTGGCCTGCCCTTCCAATCTAGGTCTGCGGGGTACCTGCTTGGTGCGGTTCCAGCGAACCGGTGTAAAGATGATTCGGTGACCGACAACGACCGGCCCGACGAACGTTTCACCCTCGCAAGCGAGCGGACGTTCCTCGCCTGGATGCGGAGTTCGCTTGCACTTCTGGCCGGTGGCATCGCGATGATCCACCTGGTCCCCGAATTCAGCACGGGGTGGGTGCGGACGACCCTCGGCCTGATCCTGATCGGTCTCGCCGCAGCCGCGGCCCTCGTCGGCATGCGGCGGTGGTCGCAGGTCGAGAAGGCCCTGCGCGACGGCGCACCGATGCCGCCGCCCCACGAGCTGTGGCTGTTCGCGGTGACACTGACGGTGGTGGCACTGGGAGCGGCGCTCGCCAGCCTGGTGGCTGCGCTCTAACCTGCAGAAGAGGTTTGCATCTCGCGAACCGGACGTGAAGACGAAGGAGTACACGGTGGCCCACGAACTCAAGCTCGGTTACAAGGCGTCCGCGGAGCAGTTCGGTCCGCGGGAGTTGGTGGAGCTGGGTGTTCTGGCGGAGGCACACGGTATGGATTCGGCGACGGTGTCGGACCATTTCCAGCCGTGGCGGCACGAGGGTGGTCATGCGCCGTTCTCGTTGGCGTGGATGACGGCGGTCGGGGAGCGGACGGAGCGGTTGCAGTTGGGGACGTCGGTGATGACGCCGACGTTCCGGTACAACCCGGCGGTGGTGGCGCAGGCGTTCGCGACGATGGGGTGTCTGTACCCGGGGCGGATCATGCTCGGGGTGGGCACCGGAGAGGCGCTGAACGAGATCGCGACGGGTTTCGCGGGGGAGTGGCCGGAGTTCAAGGAGCGATTCGCGCGGCTGCGGGAGGCGGTCCGATTGATGCGTGAGCTGTGGCTCGGCGATCGGGTCGATTTCGAGGGGGAGTACTTCACCACGAAGGGGGCGTCGATCTACGACGTGCCCGAGGGTGGGATTCCGGTGTACATCGCGGCCGGTGGTCCGGTGGTGGCCCGGTACGCCGGTCGGAGCGGTGACGGGTTCATCTGCACGTCCGGGAAGGGCATGGAGTTGTACACGGAGAAGTTGATGCCTGCGGTCGCGGAGGGGGCGGAGAAGGCCGACCGTGATGTGGCGGAGATCGACAAGATGATCGAGATCAAGATTTCGTATGACACGGATCCGGAGTTGGCGTTGGAGAACACGCGGTTCTGGGCGCCGTTGTCGTTGACGCCGGAGCAGAAGCATTCGATCGACGATCCGATCGAGATGGAGAAGGCGGCGGATGCGTTGCCGATCGAGCAGGTGGCGAAGCGGTGGATCGTGGCGTCGGATCCGGATGAGGCGGTGGCGCAGATCCGCCCGTATCTCGATGCGGGGTTGAACCACCTGGTGTTCCACGCTCCCGGCCACGATCAGAAGCGGTTCCTGGAACTCTTCGAGCGGGATCTGGCGCCGCGGTTGCGTGGGTAGGCGGCTTCGCCGCCCGTGCGCCTTTTTGGTAGTGGGTGCTACCAGAAAGGCGCACGGGTGCGGAGCGCCTCAGAGCATGTTCACGCGCTTGTAGAGGTGCCGGGAAGGACCGCCCAGCAGATCGGCGTCGTCCAGGAACCGCATGAGCGGCTGCGAACTCTCGCGGATCTTCTCGGCCCGGAATCGGTTGTTCTTCGCCTCGCGGAGCGCGCGTTCGGTGTCCAGTCCGGCTGCCGCGTAGACGGCGGGATTGATCATGCTGGAGACGATCAGATTGGACGCGATAGCGATGCAGGCGCGGCTCGCAGCACGGTGCGCCTTGCTCATGCCCTGGGCCCGTCGCAGGGTCTCCTCCCGGGCGAAGCGCATGTGCCGGGCTTCTTCGACCACGTGAATCTTGCTGGTGACGCGGACGATCGGCTGGACGCGTGTGTCCTTCATCCAGTCGCGCTGCATGACGTCGAGGATCTCTTCGGCGACGAGAATGCCGGCGTACGCGACCTCTCCCGAGGCGAGCGCCTTGAACCCGCGGCCCAGGGTGACCACCGACTTGCGCGGAACGTAGGAGGGGCATCCGAACTTCTCGGCGGTGCGAGCGAACATCACCGAGTGCCTGCACTCGTCGGCCACTTCGGTCAGCGCGAACTGGAAGTGGGCCTGCGATGCGTCCTTGGCGTACATGTCCCGGATGACCATCTGCTGAAGGATCATCTCGAACCAGATTCCGGTGCCCATGATCGAGGACACCTCGTGCTTCGTCAGCGTGATCTGCTGTTCGAACGTCATCTCGTCCCACATCGGCGTGCCGTACAGCGAGGACCACTCTGGGGTGAGGCCGTACAAATCGTCGGGGACCGGTGCGTCCCAGTCCACCTCGACGGTCGGGTCGTACGACATGCGTGCGGAGGACTGGAGAAGCCGGGCGCCGGTGTCCTGGCGATCCGTGATCTTCGGATTGCGGAGAGCGAGCGTCGAGCGTGCCATGAAATCCTCCATGTCAGTGTGACCAGCAGTTACACCTAATCATGTCGAAGTAACCTCTTGACGTCAATGCCTCTGGTGTACAAATTGTGGACAACGGCCGGGCAGTTCTTCGGGCGTCAAGGCCCCGGTGATGATCCCCACAACTGCGACCCAAGGCTTGCTCAAAATTTGCCAATCGTCTGTAGTGAGTTCTCGGCAGCGGGCCCGGATGATCCCTTGCCCTGGCATCACCCTGCAGAAAGCGGAATGAACCCATGTCTGATCAGAAGAGTGCCGCCCAGCCCCACAGCCCCGACGTCGTCGTCGGCGCTCGCGTTCGGGTCCGCCGCGACTCCGACGCTCCCGCGCCCGGTGTCGTGATCGAGGATTTCGCGGACCTGTCCCAGTCGGAGGGACTCCTCGGACGTGATTGGGCGCCCGTGCACCGCTGGGCCGTCGCTCTCGACGACGGACGCCTCGTGTTCGCCGACGACGGCGAACTCGACCTCGACGCCGAAGCACCGCAGGCGGCGCGTGGCTGATTCAGCCGAGCCTGTCGGCGACATCCTGAAGTTGCTCGACTGTGCCTGCAGCGATGGTTCGCACATGTTCGGTGACGACGGAAATCGGCCAGTCCCACCACGCGATCCGCACCAGTGCGGCGATCTCGGATTCCGAATAGCGGTCCTTGATGTGGACGGCCGGATTCCCGCCCACGACCGCATAGTCCGGCACGTCCCGCGTCACCACCGAACCGGTCGACACAATCGCGCCGTGCCCGATGCGGACGCCAGGCATGATCGTCGCGTTGCCTCCGATCCACACGTCGTTGCCGACGACGGTGTCGCCCCGCGACGGTAGATCCGCGAGCAGATCGGCGTGCTGGGCCCACGACCCGCCCATGATCGGAAACGGGAACGTCGAGACTCCGCTCATCCGATGATTTGCGCCGTTCATGATGAACGTCGTCCCGGTCGCGAACGCGCAGAACTTGCCGATGATCAGCCGGTCCGGCCCGTAATGGTGCAGGACATTGCGCGTTTCGAACTCGTCCGCGAACTCGGGATCATCGTAGTAGCTGTACTCCCCGACCTCGATCAGTGGATTCTCGATCAGAGGTTTCAGCAGGACCACCCGAGGCTGACCCGAAACGGGATGCAGGGTCATCGGATCCGGTGCGGCATTCGTGGGCAACTACTTCTCCATTCCTCGGCGCAGGCAGGCGTGCGCGATCTCCTGTATAGCGCCGTACTGCCCTGCGCTGCATGTGCTTTTCAGGGGCATCGGCTATTGCCGGTGTTCACGAACTGGTGCTAGTGTCGAACGACCTTGGGGGAGGTTGGTCCCCTCGCAAGAGAAGATCAGCAGTGCTCACCTCCCGCGCGCCCGGCCGTCTGGTCCTCGTCTGGCGAAGTTGTGATCGAATCCAGGCGATAAGTTCTGCTGTGCTCACGGGCCGTGTAGGACCTGATCTGCGCCGGCATCGAGCAACGCGATTCGATCATCGATGGAGTGAAAGGCGCCGACCCCGATGAGCGCGGCTGCGAATCGCGTGGCTCTCAGGGCATGCACTGTGGCGAGCCCACTGCGGCGATGCGATCGAATATCGACGATTGCCACATCCCGAGGCAGCGCGCCATTTTCGCGCAGGCGGGCGATGACGGATCGCTCCAGATCGGCGTCGACAAGCACCATGCATGCGGAATGCACGGTGTGGGCGAGGGGCGTGTTCATCGGCATTCCCTGGACTGCGTTCCCCGCGATGAACGCGCGCCGTCCATCTCTGGGTCTGCTCTGTGGAGCCGTCAGTCGGCGGTGACGCCGTCGAACTCCGTCGCACAGGCAGCGCCGCCAGATGTGCCCTCCCGTGGAGTCCGCGAGACGCCGCGCGGCCGGCCCCTCCGCACGGTGCCCGCGGTTCCCGATACTGGGCCAGAAAGGTGTGGTGGTCTCTCGCTGCATGTCACCGAGTCCGCTGGCCGGGGCCGGGTTCGTCGCATCCGATCGCTGCGCCGGGTTCGGTGTGGTCGGGCGCGAACATCGCCTCGAGATGGGCCTTGATCTCCTCGGTACTCATCGTCCCGTGCGGGCCGCGGGTCCGTGTGCCGGGGTGGCCTGTGTCCTCGATGAGTTCATGTGTATGGTTCCTTGCCTTCGTATCGTATTAATCAGGTTTCACCGGAAGGGGTTTCGTCACGTCATCAGCTCAATGGACGTGAGGTCCCACGCCGACAGGACCGGAAAGGTTGGTCGGGGAAGCGGGGCAGGGCCGGTCCGTGTGGGGTCAGAGGCCCACGGCGTGTTCGAGTGCGTCGAGTTCGCGGCCGAGGTGGGAGGTCAGCGTGTGCAGGTGCGGCACGGTGCGGCGGCATCCGGTGATCCCGAACGAGATGATGTCGTCGTTGCTGGTGCAGGTGATGTTGTGTCCCTGCCCGTCGACGGGGATCGAGAGCGGGTACACCGCGTCGAGCCTGGCACCGTTCCAGTACAGCGGGCGGCGTGGCCAGGGGACGTTGGAGATGATCAGGTTGAACGGTGGACGCAGCTTCGGATGGTGCCCGAACAGCATGCTTGCGCCGGCTGGGCTGGCGCCGAGTCTGCAGTGACACTTCTCGACATCCTTCCCTCCCTTCGTGGAACCACCACGTCCCGGTTGGATCCGACGGTGTGGCCGGTGACCACCCACTATCGTCACGGGCGCATCACGGTCGGCGGCGTCGACCTGGACGAGGTGGCCGATCGGTTCGGTACGCCGACCTACGTGCTCGACGAAGTGGGCCTGCGCGGCGCAGGTGCGACGATCTCGCGCGGGTTCCGCCACACCGAAGTCCTCTGCGGCACCAGTTCTTTGCTCACCGGCGGCGTCGCACTGGCGGTTGCCGGGCTGCGCTGCGATGCCGCACCGAACCCGGACGACATCTCTGATCGGATGCTGACCGCGGTCGCGGTGATGTGCGATACGTACCGCGAGCACCAGGTGCTGATGACTGAATTGCATGTCGGGATCGCCACGGGCGGCACCGACAGCGACGGAGCATCCGGACTCGGGGATGCTCTGGAGAACGCCGTCGACGAGGCGTGCATTCGAAACCGCCTTCCCTGCCCACGTATTGCTGTGGATTTCGGTGACTCGATCACGGGACGAGCGGCGGTGACGGTGACCCGGGTTCGCGGAGTCGATCGCACCGACTCCGGGAGGCCCGTCATCGTGGAGGGCAGTGCTGGGTCAGCGATCGCCGTTACCGCTGGGGAACCGGTCGCCGCGGCCATCGCGAACCGCCACCCGCTCGGCCCCACCGAGATCTTCCCAATCGTCGACAGTCGCGGTGTGATGGGAGACCATTTCTGCTCCGGAGTTGTTCTGTCGCAGGATATTAGGGCTGGGGACGTGGTGGCGTTGGTCGGTCGCGACGGTAGGGACCTGTTGGACTCGGCGCAAGTGGTCTCCGTCGCCCACGGCCGTATCCATCAGATCCCGGCCGAATAGAGTTGCAGGCGTTCACCCGGCAACATGGCACTGAGGTAGTCGTCGCGTAGCGCGGACTCGAAAAAGTGCCGGGTGAATGTCGAGGAGCCGCGATCGACGCATGCCGTGGGTGGGAGTGCTGCGTGTCAGGGTAGGCCCTGTGCCGACGGCACTCTCCGTCGGTTACGCGTGCAGGGGCCGGACCGGCGGTGACCTCAGTGTGAGGGGAAGCCCGGCCGCTTCGGCACAGCGGATCCGCATCTTCGATGCTGTCGGGATCGTCGCCTCGGACGAGTCCGGTGTGGATGGTGGCGGCGATCGCGCGGATGCGCCCGGCCGGGTCGCGGACGTCGGCGAGGGGGCGGCGGGGCAGGTGGTACTCGGTGCGGTTGACGGCGTTGGTGCCCAGGCGCATGCGGGTGGGGTTGGTGCAGTCGCACTGGTGGCACACCACCGCGTCGTCGGCGCCGAACCACCCCAGCCGTGGAATGACCCCGCGTTCGAGCTGATAGGCGAACAGGTGCGCCGGGACCGTGCCGCGGCGGGACGGTCCCGGGCAGGCTCGCCGCCTAGTTGACTGGTGGGGTGCGGTATTCGAAAGGTGCGGTACTCCTCCATCCGCCGATTGTCGACACAGAACGCCCGAGGTGGTGTATGGATACCGTCAAGAATCAGTCCGGATACTTCCCCGGGGCCGGTCGACGGCCGACTCTTGTCTGATCCGCGTCGATGACATTGGAAGGAAGACCCTGCCGTGGACCCGTTCGTCCTGACTCTCGTGCTCTTGGGATCGTTCCTCGGGGTAGCCCTGATACTCCGCCACATCAATACCCGCCCACCTGCCCGCCCTGGGCGTTCCGAAGGCCCGTCCGGTGCCGGTCCCCGCCGGTGACCGGCACCCGCACCCGTCCCGGCCGCGGCTGCAATGACCACGGCCTGGCATGTGATTTGCGATATGTCGCGCATTCAGGGTTCGGCTGCCCTACCGCCCGTGGGTAAGACCGCAGTTCGGGAGCGAAAGGAATCCGCAGTGCTGCCCGTAGGGCCCTCATCGCCCCCGACCGAGAAGATCACCTCCGGTGCCGGAGACTGGCGGGAGGACGCCGCGTGTCGCGGTATCGAATCGTCGGTGTTCTTCCCCCCGGACGGGGAACGCGGTCACGCCCGGGCCCGACGCGAAGCGCGGGCCCGACGGAGCTGCCAGGACTGCCCCGTGTTCCGCCGGTGCCGCGACCACGCCCTCGCCGCGGGGAACCATACGGAATCTGGGGCGGCATGACCGAAACTGACCGCAGACGACACGCCCGCCGCCGCGTCGCGACCAGCACCGGCCTCTCACACCGCGCCAGCCTCTACCAGCCTTTACCAGCCTCTACCAGCCTTTACCAGCCTCTACCAGCATCGAGGAGCTCGATGGCGGTCGTCGTGTCCGCACCCCCGTGAGATTGGGCCACAGGTTCACCTCACCGGGAACGTAGGCGAGCCGCCGGTGCAGCGACACCGAGTCGCGCCACGGGTCACCGCCCAGAAGGCGGGCATTGCCCGAATCCGCGCGCAGCAGGCCGAGCAGCACCCGGATGGTCGTCGACTTGCCGGACCCGTTGGGGCCGAGGAATCCGTGCACCTCCCCCGGCCCCACCTCGAGGTCGAGACCGTCCAGTGCGCGGGTCGGCCCGAACGTCTTGACGAGATTCTCCACTGAGATCGCAGCCATGACGGGACGTCGAAAGTTGGTCACACGGGCTCCCTCCGGATGTCCGGACTGGCGGCGATCAACTCGCTGACCGTCTCGGGGGCCTCACGCAACGCCAGGTGCCCGACCCGGTCGAGGATGCGAATATCCACGCCGAGCAGCTCCCTGACCCGCGGGCGCAACCGTGCCGGAGTGATCAGCCGGTCGTGCTCACCGGTGGCGACGACCACCGGGACGCGCCCGGACCAGCGGAGCACGGTACCGGCCGGCAGACGGGGCGGCAGCCTCCCGGGAAAGCAGTGTTCGGCGATCATCGTGTACCAGCTCACCAACCCCATGTCGGGGACCGAGCGCGGCGACTCCAGGTACGACAGCAGTTGCTCACTGTGCTCGAGGGTGGGGTCGAAGCTCCATTTCGTGCGCAACCACGTCAGTTCCGGTGTGCGGCGCAGGGAGACGATGCCCGCGGGGTTGAGCAGAACCAGCTTCGCGACCCGCTCGGTGGGCGTGGAGGCGAGGGCAATCGCGGCGCCGAGAGAATGTCCGACCAGGATCAGCGGTTCGGCTACCAGTTGCGGAAGCAACGCGTCGAGCCAGTGACCGTACGTTTGCAACGAGTGGCGATGACGGTGCGGCCGCCGAGACGAACTCAGACCCGGCTCCCCGGGCAGGTCCGGGACCAGGATCCGGTGCCGGCCCCGTAACGCGCACACGGTCGCCAGGGTGGTTGCGGAGTTCAGGCCCGCCCCCGGAAGCAGCACGACCGGCGGCCGGCCGGCACTCGTCCCGGCGGACAGCACGGTGGTGGCGCCCACCGGCGTGTCGAGCCGCGCGAGGGAGTGCGGCACCGACCATTGCTCGAGGCGGTCCCGGCAGCTACGGCGGACCGGAACGCTGTCCCCGGAGTCGTGGTAGATGCCGTGTGTGGCGATGGGCACGTGCTTCATCGCACGCGCCGCGAGACAACGTGATTCGAACCGATCACGTGGCGATGACTGACACGACGAAAAAGGGATGCGGTGCGCATGATGAGGCCTCGGTCCGGTCTTGTATGCGAAAAAACTTGCCGACCAGACTTCCCGGCGCACCACGATCACCTTATCGCGAAAAGTCCCTGGTGCGCGTAAACAATGCGCTAAAGCGCGCCCACCCGGCGCAGGCGGTGGTAGCGGGGATCGGTTACGGTCTGCCGGAGCAGAGCTCGAGCTCGGATCGGCCCCGAGACGTCCGCTGCCGGCACGCCCCCGGTGGGGATAGGCGTGCTCTCCGCGGCGGCTACCGGTCGAGGGTGGCGTACCACCGGTCGATGAGGGTGCGGTCACGCTTTGTGCGTCGGCGAAGCCACCGGTGCCCGAATGATCTCCGCCGACGAAGAGTCCGGCTACCTGGACCTCCTGCTGGCGCACCCGATCAGTCGCACCCGGCTCCTGCTCGAGCGCCTCGCCGCCCTGATCGTGGGCGCCGCACTGATCGCGGTCGTCGTCCTGGCCGGGCAACTCGCCGTACGCGGCAGCGCTCAGCTCGACAGCATCAGCGTCGCGAACTTCGCCGCACAGGCCGTGCACCTGACACTGCTCGCCATCTTCTTCGGGGCGGTGGCCGTGGCCATCGGTGCCGCCACCGGGCGTTCCCGTGCAACGGTGTTCGGCGCCACCGCCGGCCTCGGCGTCCTCGGCTACGCCGTCAACGGGTTCGCCCCACAGATCGGTGTCGAGTGGCTGCGCTACCTCACACCGATGCACTACTACATCGGCGGGGAGCCGATGGAAAACGGTGTGCAAGTCTTCGACGCCGTGATTCTTGTCCTCCTCACCGTCCTCGTTACCGCCGCCGGTGCCCAGCTGTTCAACCGCCGCGACATCGCTCGATGACGGTCGGCGCCGCGGACACGTTGCGGTGACGCTCGAATACTCGTCCACCAGGACCAGTCGGTGCACCGCTCATGTGCCGAGCTCGCCGAGAAGGTCATCGATCGCTCTGCGTCGGTGTACACCGCGACCAGGCTCGGCCCGACCACCAGTAGGGCGCTGAAACCGAGCAGGAGCCACGAGGAAATCGCGTGGCGGGGTCACCACGGACGTCTGATCGAATCCGATGTCTTGATCGGTCCCCGGTTGCCGGTCATGGGGAATCACCTCCGCGGGACTCGATATACACGTCGGGGATTCCGTCCTGATCCAGGTCGATCGCTTCCTCCTCGGCGATCTGCCGGTACACGCGGTTGCGGATCCGCAGCACCATCGTCGCGAGCAGCGCCGCGATCAGCGACCCGCACAGCACCCCGATCTTGACATGATCGTCGCGGACGCTCGCCCCGCCGTAGGCGAGTTCCCCGATCAGCAGCGACACGGTGAACCCGATCCCGGCGAGCATCGCCAGACCGAAGATGTCGATCCACCGCAGCCCCGAATCCAGGGTGGCGCGGGTGAACTTCGCCAGCACGAACGTGGTGCCGAAGATTCCCGTGGTTTTCCCGACGACCAGGCCGGCGACGATGCCGAGGGTGACCGGATCCTCGAACGCGCTCGTCAGCCCGGTCATCCCACCGACAGTGACCCCGGCGGCGAAGAACGCGAACACCGGCACCGCGAACCCCGCCGAGAGCGGCCGGATCCGGCGCTCGAAATGCTCGGCCAAACCGGGACCGGCCTCCGGCCCACCGGCGGCCTCACTGCGGATCACCGGAACCGTGAATCCGAGCAACACCCCCGCGACGGTGGCGTGTACCCCGGAGGCATGCACGAGTCCCCAGGTCAACAAGGCCAGGGGGATCAACAGCCACCACGACCGGTTCCGCCGGTGCACGGCGAACGCGAACACGGCCAACGGCACCGCCGCCGCGGCCAACGGCAGCGCGGAGAGGTGGCCGGTGTAGAACACGGCGATGATGGTGATCGCCAGCAGATCGTCCACCACCGCCAACGTCAGCAGGAAGATCCGCAGCGTGGAGGGCAGGTGGGTGCTGATCACCGCCAGCACCGCCAGCGCGAACGCGATGTCGGTGGCCGTCGGGATCGCCCACCCGCGCAGGGCGCCGTCCCCGGTGCGCAGGTTCACCAGCACGAACAGGATCGCCGGCAGCGCCATCCCCCCGGCTGCCGCGGCGATCGGCAGCACCGCCCGGGCCGGGTCGCGCAGGTCACCGGCGACGAACTCGCGTTTGAGTTCCAGCCCGACGACGAAGAAGAAGATCGCCAGCAGCCCGTCTGACGCCCATGTTTCCAACGGCAGGTGCAGGTGCAGCGCTGCGGGGCCGACCGTGAAGTCCCGCACCGCGTCGTAGCCGCCCGACCAGGGCGAATTCGCCCAGATCATCGCGACGACCGTCGCCGCGAGCAACAGGCCGCCCCCGACGGTTTCCCTCCGCAGGATCACGGCGATCCGCGACGCCTCCGCCCACGATCCTCGGGAAAACAGCGGGGCGCGTGGGGAACGGGTATTGCTCACGAGATGCCTTCCGGTCGAGATTGCACGACCGCCGACCAGACTTCCCGGCTCACCGATCTCACCCTATCGTGGACGGCACCCGCCCGGTGTGGCTCCCGCTCGACCCACAGATCCTCAGCCACCACTGACCAGCCGTGTTCGGCGTCGGCGACCGCCGGGGTTACCCTCCTGTTCGTGACTTCACGCACCGGCGCGTCGCCGTCGACCGCGCTGCGACGGGCGGCGGATCGGGTGACCCTGTCCCCTGTCCGGGTGGTGGCCCTGGGTTTCGCGGCCGCGGTGGCGATCGGCACCGGACTGCTGCTGGTGCCCGCCGCGAGCCAACCGGGAACCGAGACCGGCGTCGTCGACGCCCTGTTCACGGCGACGTCGGCGATGTGTCTGACCGGGCTGGTCGTCGTCGACACCCCCACCCACTGGTCGGGGTTCGGCCAGGGCATCATCCTCGGCCTGATCCAGGCCGGCGGCTTCGGGATCATGACGATGGCGTCGGTGGTCGGGCTGATGCTCGCCAACCGGATCGGGCTGCGCGCCCGCCTCAACGCCGCCGCCGAGGTCCGCGCATCCGGTCTCGGTGACGTACGCAGCGTCGTCATCGGCGTGGTCCGGATCAGCATCCTCATCGAAACCGTCACCGCCATGTGCCTGGCGGCCCGCTTCGCGCTCGGCTACGACGAACCACCCGGCCGCGCCCTGTGGCTCGGGGTATTCCATGCGATCTCGGCGTTCAACAACGCCGGGTTCGCGCTCTACAGCGACAACATCATCGGCTTCGCCGACGACCCGTTCATCTGCCTCCCGCTGCTGGCCGCGGTCATCCTCGGCGGCATCGGATTCCCGGTGCTCTTCGAGGTGGGCCGGCGCGTGCGCGGCAAGTCCCGCCGGTGGAGCCTGCACACGAAGCTGACCGTCACGGTCACCGCCATCCTGTTGATAATCGGCCCGGCGCTGGTGCTGGCGCTCGAGTGGGGCTACACCCTGCGCGGACACGACCTCGGGTCGAAGCTGCTGGTTGCCGCGTTCCAGGGCATCATGCCCCGCACCGCCGGATTCAACAGCGTCGACTACGCCCAGATGGACCCCGCCACCCTGCTGGTGACCGATGTGCTGATGTTCATCGGCGGCGGCAGCGGCGGCACCGCCGGCGGCATCAAGGTCACCACGTTCGCGCTGCTGCTGTTCGCGATCGTCGCCGAGGTCCGCGGCGAGCGGTCGGTGGTGATCTTCGACCGGCGGATCGGCCCCCGTGTGCAACGGCAGGCGCTGGCGGTGGCCCTCATCGGTGTGGCCCTGGTCATGGTCCCCACCATCGTGCTGCTCGCCGGCACCGCCTTCGATCTCAACGTCCTGCTCTTCGAGGTAACCTCCGCATTCGCGACCGTGGGGCTGTCCACCGGCATCACCGCGCAACTCCCCGCCTGGGGCCAGTTGATCCTGGTGATGCTGATGTATCTCGGCCGCATCGGCTCCATCACCCTGGTCAGCGCACTCGCCGCCCGCCACCGGGACCGCCGCTACGAACTCCCCGAAGAAAGGCCCTTCATTGGCTAGGAAACCGTCCTCCGACGTCGTCGTCGTTTTGGGACTGGGCCGGTTCGGCAAGTCCCTCGCCCTCGAGCTGATGGAACAGGGCACCGAGGTGCTCGGCATCGACGCCAACGAGGTCGTAGTGCAAAAGATCTCACACCGCCTCACCCACGCCGCCGTCGCCGACACCACCGACGAGGAATCGCTGCGCCAACTCTCGGTGCACGACTACGACCGGGCCGTGGTCGGAATCGGATCCGACCTCGAGGCCAGCCTGCTCACCGCCTCCGCCCTGATCAACCTGGCGGTGCCGCACGTATGGGCCAAGGCGATCAGCAACGCCCACGCCAAGATCCTCCGGCAGATCGGCGTCCAGCATGTCGTGCGCCCCGAGCACGACATGGGCAAACGAGTAGCGCACCTGGTGCGCGGGCGGATGATGGACTACATCGAATTCGACGACGGCTTCGCCATGGTCAAGACCACCCCACCCGCGACCGTCGTGGGAAAACGCCTCGGCGACACCACCGTCCGCAGCACCTACGGAGTCACCGTGGTCGCGATCAAACGCCCCGGCGAGGGCTTCACCTACGCCACCGCCGACACCGTCATCGAACCCGGCGACACCATCATCGTCTCCGGCCAGGTCCGCGACACCGAACGCTTCAGCGACCTGACCTGATTCTCCCGTCTCGGTCCCGCCCCGCCGATCACTGACAGGATGGTCCGCCCGCGCAGTCGACAACCCCTGCCGCACCCACCTCATCGACGTCGGCACCCCGACCGGGCACCACTACCGGTCGGCGGCACCGCCGTTCCCGTCCGCGGCACGGCGCTCGGCTCACGAGGCGGTGAGAGCGAACACCCGCATCGTGCGGTTCGTTCGGTGCTCGTAGACGCCGTAGACGCGCACCATCTCGTCGAATTCGCGATAGATCCGTGTTCGCTCCGGTTCGGCGAGGAGAGTCGCGGTGACGGGGATGTCCTTCCCGCCGATCGTGACCTTCGCGTTCGGCTGGGCGAGAAGGTTCCCCGACCACGCCGGGTGGTGATCCTGCCCGAAGTTGCTGCCCACGACGAAGATCTGCTTACCCTCGCGGTAGTAGAGGAGCGGGCTCGTCCGTGGCGCGCCAGACTTGCGACCCGTCGTGGTCAGCAGCACTACCGGAGCGGCGATCGGACCGAGGATCGTGAAGCGTCCCCTGGTCTTCTGGAGGAGCCGGCGGTCGACTCCGGCGAGTTTCCGGATCACCCACGATCCGGGTCGGGTGGCGGCAAATTTGGCTGCGGGTTCGCGGAGGAAGCTGTTCTCGCTGCCCCATCGGACGTCGGGGAAGGGTGATTCGGCCATACGTCATCTGACCGCCGGGCGGGTGCGGTGTCAATCACCCAGAACCGGTGGCCGGATACGCTATGGCCATGGCTGCGCCAGCGACACCCTCACCCGTGAATCCGCCCGCACGTCCCCAGCCGTCGAGCGTCTACATCGCCTCACCGGAGGGGGATACCGGCAAGTCCACCATCGCGCTGGGTGTCCTGCAGATGCTGTGTGCGTCCGCGGCGAGGGTGGGCGTCTTCCGTCCCATCGCCCGATCGACGCAGGAAACCGACTACATCCTCGAGTTGCTCCTCGAACACACCACGGCCGACATCGGGTACGAGGAGTCCCTGGGGGTCACGTACGAGCAGGTCCACGCCGATCCCGACGGCGCGCTCAGCGAGATCGTCTCCCGGTATCACCAGGTGGCGGCGCAGTGCGATGCCGTCGTGGTGATCGGCAGCGACTACACCGACGTGGCCAGCCCCAGCGAGCTCGGCTACAACGCCAGGATCGCCGTGAACCTCGGCGCCCCGGTGTTGCTCGCCGTGAGGGGAGCGCGGCGTACCCCCGAGGAGATCGCCCAACTCGCCCAGCTCGCCATCGGTGAACTGACCGCTCACCACGCGCACCTGCTGGCCGTGGTCGCCAATCGGTGCGACCCCGACCAGCTCGATGCGGTCACCGACGCGTTGGCAGTCACCGGTGTGCCCGCGTGGAGCCTGCCCGAGATCCCCTTGCTGGTCGCACCGACCATGGCCGAACTCCTCGAGTCGATCGACGGGAGCCTGTTCAGCGGCGACCCGGAGCTCCTCCACCGGGAGGCGCTGCGGGTGATGGTGGGTGGAATGACGGCCGAGCACATCCTCGAACGCCTGACGGAGGGCACGGTGGTGATCGCCCCGGCCGACCGTTCCGACGTGCTGCTGGCGATGGTGAATGCGCATGAGGCCGAAGGTTTCCCGTCGCTGGCGGGCATCATCATGAACGGCGGGCTGATGCCGCACCCGGCAATCGCGAAGTTGATGGCCGGCCTCAAGCCGCGGTTGCCGATCCTCACCACCGGACTGGGCACGTTCGACACGGCCAGCGCGGCAGCGCAGACCCGTGGCCGGGTGGCGGTCGGTTCGCAGCGCAAGATCGACACCGCCCTGAGTGTCATGGAACTCCGGGTGGACGCACCCACACTGCTGGAGCGGTTGAAGCTGCCGATCCCGTCGGTGGTGACTCCGCAGATGTTCGAATACCAGCTGATCGACCGCGCCCGCCGCGACCACAAGCACATCGTGCTCCCGGAAGGCGACGACGACCGCATCCTCCGCGCGGCGGGGAGACTGCTGCAACGGCAGGTGGCGGAGCTGACGATTCTCGGCGACGAGGTGCAGGTGCGTCGCCGCGCGGCGGAACTCGGCGTGGACCTCGGTGACGCGCAGGTGCTCGACCCCCGGACGTCCGAACACGCCGGTCCGTTCGCCGAGGAGTACGCGCGGCTCCGCGCCCACAAGGGCATGACCGTGGACCGTGCCCGCGAGGTGATGACCGACATCTCGTACTTCGGAACCATGATGGTGCACTTGGGAATCGCGGACGGCATGGTCTCCGGTGCCGCGCACACCACGGCGCACACCATCCGGCCGTCGTTCGAGATCATCAAGACACAACCGGGAGTGTCCACGGTGTCGAGTGTGTTCCTGATGTGCCTGTCCGATCGGGTGCTCGCGTACGGGGACTGCGCGGTGGTGCCCGACCCCACGGCCGAACAGCTGGCCGACATCGCGATCTCGTCGGCGCAAACGGCGTCCCAATTCGGTATCGATCCGCGTATCGCGATGCTGTCGTACTCGACCGGCGACTCCGGCAGCGGTGCGGACGTCGACAAGGTGCGCTCTGCGACGAAACTCGTCCGCGAGCGTCGCCCGGACCTGTTGGTGGAAGGCCCCATTCAGTACGACGCTGCCATCGAGCAGAGCGTGGCCGACAAGAAGATGCCCGATTCGGCGGTGGCAGGGAAGGCGACGGTCTTCATCTTCCCCGACCTCAACACCGGGAACAACACGTACAAGGCCGTGCAGCGCAGCGCCGGCGCCATCGCCGTCGGTCCGGTGTTGCAGGGCCTCAACAAACCGGTCAACGACCTCTCGCGAGGGGCGCTGGTCGAGGACATCGTGAACACCGTGGCCATCACCGCGATCCAGGCGCAGGGAGCAGAGCAGTGACCGAGGGGTCCGTACTGGTAGTCAATTCCGGTTCGTCGTCGATCAAGTTCCAGCTGATCCACCCGGACACCGGTAAGTCCTCGGCGTCCGGTCTCATCGAGAGGATCGGGGAACCCGAGGGGCGCATCGTCTATCACCACCGCACCGGATTGGCGGAGCGCCACGTTCACATCGCCGACCACCGCGCCGGACTGAAGATGTTGTCGGACATCGTCGCCGAGGTGGGTCGACCTCTGAGGGAGGCGGGGATCGTCGCGGTCGGCCATCGCATCGTCCACGGCGGCGACGTATTCTTCGAACCCACGATCATCGACGACGCAGTGGTGCAGTCCATCTCGGACCTTTCGACCCTTGCGCCGCTGCACAATCCGGCGAACGTGATCGGGATCGAGGTGGCGCGGGAGGAGCTGCCGGACATCCCGCACGTCGCGGTGTTCGACACCGCGTTCTTCCATACCCTGCCCGCGGAGGCGTCGACGTATGCGATCGACCGGCAGGTCGCGAAGGAGCACTCCATCCGGCGGTACGGCTTCCACGGCACGTCGCACCAGTACGTGTCGGCGCGCACGGCCGAGTTCCTCGGCAGGGACCTGTCCGAGCTGAACCAGATCGTCCTGCACCTGGGGAACGGTGCCTCGGCGTCCGCGATCCGCGGGGGACTGGCCGTCGACACCAGCATGGGGCTGACCCCGCTCGAGGGACTCGTCATGGGCACGCGGTCCGGGGACGTCGATCCCGGCGTCATCCTGCACCTGCACCGCAGCGGGATGGGTGTCGATCAGATCGACGACCTCCTGAACCGGCATTCCGGCCTCAAGGGCTTGTCGGGGGTCAACGACTTCCGGGCGCTCCTGACGCTGGTCGGCGAGGGCGACGAGGCTGCGGCGCTGGCCTACGACGTGTACGTGCACCGACTCCGCAAGTACATCGGCGCCTACCTGGTGGAACTCGGCGGCGTCGACGTCATCACGTTCACCGGGGGAGTCGGCGAGAACAACGTCGACGTCCGCCGCGACAGCCTGGCCGGGCTGGGACGCCTCGGCATCGTCGTCGACGACGACCGCAACCGCGCGAGTTCCCGGGACGCACGCCGTATCTCGGTGGACGAGTCCGACGTTCAGGTGCTGGTCGTGCCCACCAACGAGGAGTTCGCGA
This sequence comes from Rhodococcus sp. A14, assembly GCF_011603105.1. Lineage (NCBI taxonomy): Bacteria > Bacillati > Actinomycetota > Actinomycetes > Mycobacteriales > Nocardiaceae > Rhodococcus > Rhodococcus sp. A14. Next base: position 22,599 of record NZ_JAAOQS010000109.1, read on the forward strand.
TCGCCTGTGCGGCGGTGGAGCTGATCGGGGCCTGAGCGTTACAGCAGGCTCTTGGGCCGGATGGTGTTGGCCAGATCCACCAGCGTGTACCGGTGAGTGCGCTCGGGGGCGTTGCGGGCCAGCGCCCGCAGGCCGGCCTCGGCGCCCTTGCGTAGGCCCCGTTCGGTGAACGGCACACCGAGGATCTGCTCGAGTTCCGTCGCCGACGTGTGACCGGCACGCATCCAATCCAGTGCGGTGCCCAGTACGAGCGTGCGCATCTGCAGTGCCCGGCTCTCCTCGGGTGCGAGCGCGGCGACACGGAGCGCGGCCTCCCGGAGAGCCGATTCGTCGAGTTCCTCGATCGGTTTGCCGGACAACAGCATCAGCACGCTCGTCATCCGGGCCATGGTGAAGTGCCGGGACGTCGGGGGAACCTGATCGAGGGCGGCGATGGCACCGGGCAGATCGCCGCGTTCGGTGAGTTGCCGCGCCAGCCCGAATGCCGCACTCACCATGCTGTGGTCGGTCCGCCACACCGTCCGGTAGTACTTCTCGGCGAACGTTCGCCACTGGTGGGGGTCGGAGCTCTCCCAGTGCTGCAGAATCAGTTCGGCGGTGGCGGCCAGCGCAAGTTTGGGAGCCGTCTCCCCGGGCATCGCCTGCAGTACGGATTCGAAACGGGAGAACGCCGTCTCGTAGTCGCCGTCGATGAGCGTCGCGAGTCCGGCGTACCAGTCGACGCGCCAGTTCCCACCCATCTCTCCCTCCACGTCACGGAGGAGTTCGGTGGCGGTGGCGGCGTCACCGAGATCGAGGTGGGCCTTGATCTCGGCGAGCGTGAGTTCCCGGGAGAACGACACGTCCAGATCTCCGACGACCCGTTCGATACCGTTCTCGCGCGCGTGCCGAATGGAATCCAGCGTCTGCTGCGGCTCGCTGTGCACCGCGGCGGCCAGGAGCGGGGCGTTGGGATCGGTCGGGTCGATCAGGGGTACCGCCAACGCCTGCGCCACGGACTGCGGATCGAGATTCTCGTCCCGTTCGACGCCGTCGACGTACACGTCGGTCTGCTCGACGGCCTCGTCCGTGCCGAAAGTCGTTCTCTGCTTGCTGAACACGGTCGACAGTCCGGGATGCTCCTCGCCGGTCTGCTGCGCGAGGACCTCCCGCAGCACCGCCGTGAGCTGACCCGCCATCTCCTCGGCCGACGCGAAACGCCGGCTCGGGTCGGGGTCGGTGGCGCGCAACAGGAGTCGGTGGAAGAACTCGTACTCCGCGAGGAGCGGCGCCTGCTCGGGGGACGGGATCCCGTCGAGGTACCGGCCCTTGTCGGACGGCATGTCGAGCGTCAGGACGGCGAGGGTGCGCCCCACCGTGTAGATGTCGGACGCCACGGTCGGGCCGGTCGTGACGATCTCCGGCGCCTGATACCCGGGTGTGCCGTACAGGTAGCCGTAGTCCTCGATGCCCGCGACGGCACCGAGGTCGATCAGCTTGAGGGCATCCTCGGTGACCATCACGTTGTCGGGTTTGAGGTCGTTGTACACCAAACCGGTGGAGTGCAGATACGCCAGTGCGGGAAGGATTTCGAGCACGTAGGCGATGGCCTGCTCGACCGGCATGCGTTCGGGCTTCGCGTGCGTCGACAGGACGTCCCGAAGCGAGTGACCGCCCACATACTCCATCACGATGTACCCCATCGGGGTCCCATCCGACCGGGGATGCTCCACGAAGTTGAAGATCTTCACGATGCTCGGGTGGGCCACCTCGGCGAGGAACTGGCGTTCGGCCACCGCCACGGCCTGAGCCTCGGCGTCGCCGAAGTGCAACAGGCCCTTGAGAACCACCCAGCGGTCACTGACATTGCGATCGATGGCCAGATAGATCCAGCCGAGGCCGCCGTGCGCGATGCAGCCCTGCACCTCGTACTGGCCGCCGATCAGCTCGTTCGGGCCGAGAAGCGGCCGGAAGTCGTACGTGGCTCCGCACTGGGGGCACAGACCGAACTCGGAGCCCTCGGACGTGGCGCCGGTGCGGCCCACCGGCTTGTTGCACTTCCAGCAGAAGCGCTTGCTCTCGGGGACTTTCGGGTCGGTCATCACGGCGGATGCCGGGTCGAGTGTCTTCACGACGGGAACCTCGACGAGACCGCCGCCGAGACGCAGGCGCTGCCCGGACCGGGTGCGCGGTGAGCGCGTCGAGCGGCCGGTGCCGGACGCGCCGGACGGCCGGGACGTCGGCGCCGCCTGGGTGGCCGGACCCTCGTCCGGTTCTTCCCGGACCGCGGCCTGCGTGGCGTCCCCTTCCGGCTCCCGGACGGCGGCCTGGGTGGCGATGTCCGGGTCGGTGGACTCCGGATTCTGCGGATGCTGCGGCATGCGTCCCCTCAGTCCTGGTACACGGCGGACGGCGGGGCGGGGGACGGCCCCAGCATCGACAGCCACTGGTCGTACATCCTGGTCCAGGTACCGTCGCGGCGGATGCGTTCGAGCGTGCCGTTGACGAACCGCACCAGGTCCTCGTTCGACTTGGTGATGCCGACGCCGTACGGCTCGGCGCCCATGCTGTCTCCGACGATCTCGAGATACGGGTCCTGGGACGCCAGACCGGCGAGGATCGTGTCGTCGGTGCTCACCGCATCGACCTGCCGCTGCTGCAGGACCACCAGGCAATCCGACCACATGGGGACCGTCAGAATGTTCGCGGTGGGCGCCACCCGCTGCAACCGTGTCAGCGACGTCGTGCCGCGGACGACGCAGACCCGTTTCCCGTCCAGGTCGGCGGCGCTGCGGATCGGGGAGCCCTTCACGACGAGAACCCGCTGCTGCGCCTCGAAGTACTCGGAGGAGAACGCCACCCGTTCCTTTCGGTCGCAGGTGATGGTCATCGTCTTGGCCACGATGTCGACCATCGACTCCTGCAGCGCCTTCTCACGATTCGCCGACGTGAGGATGCGGTACTCGAGCCGGTCCGGATCGCCGAACAGATCCCGCGCGATCTCCCGGGCCACGTCGACGTCGAAGCCCTGGATGGCACCGGTCGCCGGATCGCGGAAACTCATCAGATTGCTGCCCGTGTCGAGGCCGACGACGAGACGCCCCCGCACTCGGATGGCGTCGACCGTCGGCATCGGCGGTGCGGCGTCGGGGTCGGGGAACGGGCGCAGGCTCGCGGTGGGATCGCCGCAGTCCTTCTCGGGAGTCGGCGGCGCAGCGGTGGTCTCGGGCGCCGGCGTCGCGGCCGCGGGAAGCGGGGGCTCGGTGTACGACACGCTCGGCGATCCGACGTGCTCGGGACTCGACTCGGCGCACCCGCCGATCAGTAAGGTGGCCGCCACGAGCACGAGCGCGATCCGGCGCCGCCTCACTGATATTCCCTCAATCGAGGCCACAACCCGATGATAATTCCGCCGACCGCGATCAGCGTCAGGACAATGGCGCCGGAACCGAGCGCGGTCAGCACCCGGGCCGCGGATTCGACATTCGACCGCAGACGGTCGCGTGCGGTGCCGATTCCGTCGGTGAGCGCGTCGTCGACGGCGGTGAACTGAGCCGCGGAATCCGAAGGTCCCGGTCCGATGGCGACCATTGCCGCCGAGACGAAGTCGCCCCTGGCGAGGATCTCGTTCATGCGGTCGTGTGCCGAGGACCAGCGCGTCCACGCCTCCTGCGCCCTCGCCACCTCGTCGTGGCCGACCGCGCGGTCGCCGTCGTGGGGGTAATTCGACAGCAGGGTGTCGAGCTGACCGGACTTGTCTTCGAAGACGGCGTCGTAGTCACCGTTCGAGTCGCGGCGGACCAGTTTGAGGGTCTCCTCGGTGCGCGCCTGCTGGGCCAGGATGCGGGCCGCGGTCAACTCGTGCATCGGGCGGGCGCCCTCGGTCAGTGCCCGCTTGGTGTCGAGGGAGGAGACCAACCCGGCGACCAGCATCCACGCCAGGAGGATCGCCGTGCACGACGACGCCACGATCAGCCCGAGATTGAACGTGCGCCGACTGAGCCTCGCAATGACGATCTGGGCGACGAGCAACGCGACGAGTGCGACGAGGATCAGGATCAGCGCCAGCCAGGGCGGACGGGAGTAGTCCCGCTGCGTGTCCGCGACGTCGGCTTCCTGCTGGGCGTGCAACTGCTGCGCCATTGGCAGCATGCTCGTCTGCATCAGTGTGGACGCCTCGCTGAGGTAGGCCGCGCCGACCGGATGACCGGTGCGATTGTTGGCCCGCGCGGTCTCGACGAGACCGGAGTAGACGCTGAGGTCGGTGGAGATGGAGGCAAGCAGTCGGCGGCTGTCCACGTCGCTCGCCGCGAGTCCGCCGGACGCGTACACGAGGTCGGCGGAGGCGGTGCCGATCGCCTGCGTATAGGTGTCCCGGAGTTCGGGCGGTTCGAGACCGCCGGAGATGAACGCCGTCGTGGCCGCGGCATCCGCCACGGACAGGGCGCTGTAGAGGTTCTGCGCCGAGAACGACAGCGGTTCCGTCTCCGCGAGGACGCTGTCGAGAGTGGCTTCCCTGCTGTTCACCGTCGAGGCGGCCACGAACCCGGCGGTGAGGGTGAGCAGGACCAGGAGGGCCCCGAGGGCGGTGAGTTTGGCGGGAGTCGACTCCAGGAACGCGCGCAGTTCCTTGCGGCGTGCCACCGCGGGGTCGACGTCGTCGTCCGCGGCGGCAGACAATGCGCGGCTGCCGTGGGGTTCGATCGACGGTGCCTCACGCAGAACCACCTCGCACCCCTCCCGTGTCATGGCCGCACCTTGTGGGGAGCATATAAGCAGCGGTCGGTTCACGACTGCCGACGGGCAGTTCCGGAAGAAACCGTTAGTGTGAGGGAACTGCAGGGAGACCCATCAGGTCGGACAGGGGTAGTCGATGCGTGGTGACGGTGACGGTTGGGCAACCGGGCCGGACGGCAGTCGTCATTGGGGCAAGCACGGTGCCGCCGGGTTGTTGCTGCGTGCGCCGCTCCCCGACGAGACGCCGGCCGTCCTGCTACAGCACCGTGCGGTCTGGAGTCACCAGGGCGGTACGTGGGCGTTGCCCGGCGGTGCCCGGGACAGCCACGAGTCCACCACCCACGCCGCGGTGCGCGAGGCCCACGAGGAAGCAGGCATCGAGAGCGCGGCCATCCGCGTCCGCACCGAGGTCGTCACGATGAAGGCCGCGAGCGGCTGGAGTTACACCACGGTGATCGCCGACGCCGAGCGCCCACTGCCCACCGTCGCGAACGGCGAGAGCACCGAACTGCGCTGGGTGCGGGAAACCGACGTCGCCGGGTTGCCGCTGCACCCGGGTTTCGAAGCGGGGTGGCCGCAACTGCGCACCACCGAGGTGCGATTGCTGCTCGACCGGCACGACGTGCTGGGCGAGCGCGGCGCGCTGGCACAGTTGTCGAAGGCCCTGCCCCGCACGGTGCACCTGCCCGACGGCACCTACGGGTGGCTGCCGCGCGTCGAGGTGCTCGAGGCCCTGGACGCCGTCGGCCGCCTCGCCGAACCGGCCGGCCACGGCACCACGCTGGGAACGGTGACGGCGATCGTCACCACCGATCCCGACCTGATCGAACAGTTGCCGGCCACCGTCGTGGTCCTGCCGCCCGCCACGGTGCTGGACTGGCTGGATCAGCCGTAACTACGCGTTCTGCTGCAGCAGGGCGGACAGTGAGCGCGCGGCGGCCTGCGGGTCGCGGGCCTCGGTGATGGCCCGGACGACGACGATGCGGGAGGCACCCGCGGCGAGGATCTCCGGAACCCGGGACTCGTCGATGCCGCCGATCGCGAACCACGGGCGGTTCGGCTCCGAGTCGGCGGTCGATCGCACCAGATCGATGCCCGACGCGGTCCGTCCGGGCTTGGTGGGGGTGGCCCACACCGGTCCGGTGCAGAAGTAGTCGACGCCGTCCTCGATCGCCGCCAGGCTGGCCTGGGCGCGGCTGTGGGTGGAGCGTCCGATCAGGACGTCGGAACCCACCACGGTCCGTGCGTACGGGACGGGCAGGTCGCCCTGGCCGAGGTGCAGCACGTCGGCTCCGGCCGCCAGCGCCATGTCGGCGCGGTCGTTGACCGCGAGCAGCGCTCCGTGCCGCCTGGCCGCGGCCGCGAGCACCGACAGCGCCGCCAGTTCGTCCCGGGCGTCCATCGTGCCGAACTTCTTCTCTCCGGCCGAGCCCTTGTCGCGGAGCTGGATGATGTCGACGCCGCCGGACAGTGCGGCCTCGGCGAACTGCGCCAGGTCGCCCTTCTCGCGCCGAGCATCGGTGCACAGGTACAAACGTGCTGTTCCGAGGCGGCGCCGACGGTCCGTGAGGTTGCTGTGATGCGAGGTGGTCACGGCATGACGGTAGCCTCTACGGTGAAAGTGCAACACGGGAGTCCCGGGGAACGTGGGGCTGAGAGGGGCTCACGCCGAGCCCGACCGTCATACCTGACCCGGATCATGCCGGCGCAGGAAGTGAGGTGGAGTTCAATGGCGAGATCGGTATCCGTCGTCGGAGGCGGAGTGATCGGCCTGTCCATTGCGTGGCGAGCAGCCCGCAACGGCTGGTCGGTACGGCTGTACGACCCGTCGATAGGTTCGGGAGCGTCCTGGGTGGCGGGCGGCATGCTCGCCCCGTTGTCCGAGGGCTGGCCAGGCGAGGAGAGCGTCCTCGAACTGGGGAGCGCATCGCTCGACCGGTGGCCCGAATTCGGGAAGGAACTCGAGGCCGGAGCCGGCGTCGAGTTGTTCACGTCGGAAAGTTCGCTCACCGTCGCGCTGGACGGCGCCGACGCGGAGGACCTGCGGACCATCGCCGAATGGGTGGGCGCCCAGGGGCGGGAACTGCAGATCCTGGGC